>DATJMP010000088.1:0-8825 GCA_035508655.1 Bryobacteraceae bacterium | reverse complement strand
GGCACGGAACTCTGCCGATAGTCCATCGCTCTCCAGCGCCAGGTCCAGGGTCTGGGGAAGGGTTTGCGTCTTGGAGACGTGGTACGCCAGGTCCTGCAGCTTCATCCAGACCGGTATAGTTAGGGTATCCGGCGGTTCGTTACCGAGAGCAGCTGAGTATTCCAGTGCGCGGCGGCGCGCTTCATATCGCAGCAACCATGTCTTGCCGAAACCGGGGTCACCCAGGATCATCAAACGCCGAAAGCGGGAGTCGGTGCGAAGACGGTCCCACTCCACCGCGCCGATTTGGGCGATTTGCCAGCGCTCTATCGAGAGTTCGAACACGCTTTTGTGGTCCAGCGGAGAGTCCTCTGGCCGCGCGTGCAGCGGTTCGTACGGGTCTTGCGGAATCGACAAACTGTGCGCGCTCCCCGGCGCTGCAAAACCACGCAGCCGGCGCCGGTCCGCGATGAGCCGGACCCGCTGGCGGACGTTGTCGAAACTCTGGATGTGCGAAGGAAAGTATGCCGGCAACGTGCCCGTCTGGCGGATGATCCGGTTCAAGTATTCCCGAAGTTCTTTCCGCAACGGCGTTTGCAGGGTGCGTTGCGCCGCGGCGATCTCCTCGTCGGCTAACAGAATGCTGGAACGCACCGCGTAGCCGCCGGCCGCGGAATCCTCGTCGCGCGTGCGCTTCAGCATGCCGCAGACCAGGCCGGTGCGGAGATTCAACACCGGCGAACCGCTGAACCCCGGAGTAATCTGCGTGTCCTTCAGCTTGATCAGCCGTTGCGTGTCCAGGCTGCCGAAGTTCCGGAACCCCTCGCACTCCCCCGTGATGGAATCACCTGCGGACGCTGCTCCGGGAAACCCCCAAGCGTGAAGAGTATCTCCCGGCAGGCACGACGAAGCGTCGAGTTCCAGTGGCATGCCGTGCGAAGTGGCCACGTGGATGATCGCAAAGTCCGGGAATAAGCCGTCGTCGACCTTGTCTTGCCGCGCACAGCGAATTACGGTACCCGTGTGCTCTTTGCCCTGAACGTCGACGTCGATCGTTCGGTGGTCTTTTACGACGTGCGCACACGTAACCACCACCCCCGGACCGGCCCAGAATCCGGTACCCAGTAACTGCGGCCCTACCCTGAGGCGGACCGCGGAGGCTTCAAGGTCACTCCTCAACATCAGCCTGCAGCGCGTTCCGCCCCAGCGTCCACTCGAAGCCGAGCCTTATGGTGCCCTTGGTGGCGCCGTTTACCAGGAGCGACGTCAGCTTTCCCGCTTCGTAGCTGAGTTCGATGGCAAATTCCGCGGTGATCTTTTGCGGTTTCACGTTTTGAATCGCGGTGTGGACAAGCTCGGCCAGACCCTCGACCGTTTCCCGCAAGACGTCCAGGGATCCGGCTGCAAATGCCGCCATTCCCACGTCGCTTTCGGGATCCACCCTTGCCTCCACTTCGATCTGAGTTCCGTTAGGCAAGATCACAGGTATTAGTCTGGTGCGCTCCGCCATTGCCACCTCCAACCCAGACAGTTTATCTGAAGCTCGTCCTGTTGCGGACATTTCACGCAGCGACGGGCAGTTTGAGGCCGGTCACGCTGGCGAGGTTCCATGGCGGTCATGGCCGGGAGACCTACGGCGCCGCGCAGACGAAGTTCGCTGCATCATCGATACTGCCCGATCCCTTGTACCGCGCGACCTGCGGGTAGGGACATAGCGGGCGGGTGCGATCCACCTTGCCGGCCGCGCTGTGCGAGGCGATAATACGGGCCGGCGCCTGGCCCTGCTCCACCCAGCGGTCGAGCGTGCCGATTTTGTCGAACGTATTCGGCCCCTCGCCGCCGCCACAGTGGGCCATACCCGGCTCCATGAAGAGGCGGACGCTGCCGTCTGTCCGGGCGGCGCCCAAGGTCTGCCGCACCTGGTTGTAATACTCGACGGTCATGTAGGGTGACACGTTCTGGTCGGCCCAGCCGTGATACAGCAGCAGTTTCCCGCCGTGGGCCACGAACTTGTCGATATGCGGATCGGTGGCGTTCATGGTCAGGTACTCCGGGCGGTTGAAGCGATTGTTGCCCTTGTCGAAATCGAACGTGCGCCAGTCCCAATCGGGGTCATGGAACACGACGTACCGCGCCTGGTCGAGGATCGGCCCGTACGGATCCGGCCCGCCGCCCATCACCGCCCAGCCGAGCTCGCTCCCCGGAGCGAATGCGCCGAACAGTTCCTTGCCCGTACGCGGGTTTCGTGCCGGCCCGTAGACTTTGCGCGCGGCCTCGACCTGCGCCTCCGTGAGGCAGGCCGGCCCGTCTGCTCCCTTACATAGCAGCGCGCCGGGGTCGAAGTGGCACTGAGCGGGATCCGAAATCAGCCCGTCCTTGAGCCCGTCGGAGGCGTCGCACGCCGCGAGGGCCGCCTGGTGAATCAGCGGATATTTCGCGGGCGGGATAAACGCGGAGGGGTCCTTCAGCAGCGCATGCCCAACCCACAGACCCAGGGCCGTCCGGTTACCCGGTGCGCCCGCGATAATGCCGTCGAAATCGTCGGGAAACTTCTGCGCTTCCTTTAGCGCCTGCCGGCCTCCGGTCGAACAGCCGTTCCAATAGGACCGCCGCGGCGCCGAGCCGTAGAACGCCTGGACCACTGCCTTGGCCTTTACCGTCATCTCGTGCTCGGAGCGCCAGGAGAAGTCCGTCAGCTTCTCCGGATGGCCCAGCACGAATGCGCCGCCCTGCGTGGAGTGCCCGGTATCGGTGGATGCGCTGGCATATCCGGCGCGGACGCCCTCGGCTAATGCCGAGTAGCTGATCGCGCCCGCCCACCCTCCGTTGCCCACCACCTGCAACTTGCCGTTCCAGCCGGTGGTAGGCAACCAGACCTCGACCTTGATATCGGAATCGGAGGAAGGTGTGAGCGTGGCCGCTACGCGGCAGAATCCGGGTAGCGTCCGATAAGGTTCGGCCCGCCCCGTCTGCGGCGTGAACGCGCCCGCGGTCACGGTTTCCGCCAGCGTGATCTTCGCCTGGGGCAGCTGGAGTGAGGCCAGGCTGTCGCACGATGCCGCGAAGCCCGGCCGGGCCCATGCACAGAAAACACTCAGGAGAATGGCAGCCTTCATGGGAACCTCCAAGCGAGCCAGCGTATCGAACCGTAACAGCGCCGTCAATCAGCTCAAGGTATGGGCCGCTGCCGGTTCAGTCGGCGAGCAGTGCCGCCAGCGTTGCCGCCAGCACGGCGGCGTTAGGCTGCTGGAGCAGGGTACTGTGATCGCCGGGCACGACCCTTAGATCAAGCCCGCCGCCGGCAAGTTCCGCCCAACCCAGGCACGACCCAAGGTGAAGCGCGATCGGCTGGTCGGCTGCTTCGAAAAACACCACGCGCCCCGGATAAGGCTGCGGCCGATGGGCCGCCAAAGCCCGTCGCAACACGTCTTGAATCGATTCGGGCGCCGGCTGTTCCTGCGCGGGACGCCGCACTGCGCGCGTTGCCAGGTCTCTCGTGGTGCTCGCCAGGAATGCGAGCGCGCTGGAAAGACGTCCGCGAGATAGCAGCCACCACGCCGCGGCCAGGTGCACGCGAATGCGTAAAGAGAGAGGAAACTCCAGCCGCACCGGAACAGGAAGATACGGATCGAACAGCGCTAGCAGCCGCACGTCTTCGCCTTCCGCTACCAGTTGGCGGGCAACCTCGAATGCGAAGAGGCCATACATCGAGTGGCCGCCAAGCTGGTAGGGTCCGTTCGGCTGCTGCTGGCGTATCAACCGCACAATTTCCGCCGCTATCGTTTCCATCTGGTACGGAGGCCCGAAGTTTCGCGCATCGGCATCCTCCAGCAGCAGGCCCATCACGGGCTGTTCCGGCCCAAGCTGCTCGGCGAGAGCCCTATAGGACGCGGCGCCGCCGACGGCCCAGAATGGTATCCGCGCCCCTGCCGGCTGTATCGGAATCACGCGCGGCGGCCACGACGTGCACACTCCGCCGCTCACGTGGGCGGCGAGCTGGGCGACAGTCGGCGCCTCAAACAGCGCCGCAACCGGCAAACGCCTCCCAAATGTTTCTTCGATGCGCGCCACCACGCGCGCGGCCAGCAGCGAGTGTCCGCCCAAGTCGAAGAAGTCGTCGTGGACCCCAACCGGGCCCGCAGCCAGCAGCTCTTCCCAAATGCGCGCCAGTTTCCGCTCGGTTTCCGTCCCCGGCGCTTCGCTGGCGGGTCCCGGCTGGGGCGGCTCAACCAGTCTGGCCAACGTGCCGCGGTCCACCTTTCCATTCGGAAGCCGCGGCAAATTCGTCCGCGTGATGAACCGTGCCGGAACCATGTAATGCGGCAGGCGCTCGGCCAGAAACCGGCGCAACGCATTCGACTCCACCGCAGCATCCCGCCACACGCACCACGCCACCAGCGAATCGCCGCTCAGCGTTACCGCGGCCGCCCGCACATCGGGATGCGCGGTCAGAGCCGCCTCTACTTCGTTCGGCTCGATGCGGAACCCGTGCAGCTTGATCTGGGCGTCGCGACGGCCAAGGTACTCGAGTTTTCCATCCGGCAACCACCGCACCCGGTCGCCGGTCCGGTACATTTTCGAGCCCGCTTCCTGCGTAAAACGGTCCGGAAGAAATCGCTCCGCCGTAAGCTCCGGCCGCTTCCAGTAGCCGAGCGCCACGCCTGTCCCCGCGATGTACAGCTCGCCCGGTACGCCCTGCGGCGCCGGTTCGAGATGCTCGTCCAGAACGTAGACCCTGGTGTTCGCCAGCGGCCGGCCGATCAGGACCGCGCCCGTCCCGGCCTGCACTCTCTCCAATGTCGAGAAGATCGTGGTCTCGGTCGGGCCATAAAGATTGAACACGCGCCCCGCGCGGTCCAGTAAGGCATCTGCGAGGGGTCGCGACATCGCCTCGCCGGTGCATATCGCGGTAAGGTCCCCGCCGCGCCACCCCGCATCGATCAACATTCCCCAAGTTGCGGGCGTCGCCTGGAGATACGTGGGCCGCACGCGCTCGATCGCCTCCATGAGCAGCCGGCCGTCCCTTTGCTCTTCACCGCTTGCAATCGCGACCATTCCCCCGCAGATCAGCGGGAGAAAGATCTCCGCCGCGGCGATGTCGAACGAAAGCGTGGTGACGGCCAATAAACAGTCGTGCCTGCCGAACCCGAATTCCGATCGCAGGCTCGCGAGCACATTGATGAGCCCGCGATGCGGTATCAGCGCCGCTTTCGGCACTCCGGTTGAACCCGAGGTGTAAATCGCATAGGTGGGCGATTCGGGGCCAGGATCCGGCCACCGGTTCGATTGCCTCGGCGACAGTTCGCTCGCTTCGTCCAGCAGAATGACTGCCGCCGGCATCGCCGCCGGCAGGCGATCCGAAAGCCCGGTCTCGGTGAGCAGAACGGCCGCTCCCGAGTCTTCGAGCATAAATGCGAGCCGCTCCTTTGGATAGAGCGGATCGAGCGGCAGATACGCGCCGCCCGCCTTCAGGATTGCCAGCAGCGCAACCACCATCGTTCTGGACCGCTCCGCGCACACCGCCACCAATACGCCCGGGCCGACGCCGGCTGAGCGCAGGCGCTCTGCCAGTTGATCGGCAGCGCGGTTCAGTTCGGAGTAGGTGAGGCTGCCGCTTCGGTCCAGAACCGCAATGGCGTCCGGATTACGGGCCGCCTCCTTGGCGACGAGTTCATGGACGCAGCACGGCGGCAAAGGCGTTTCTGTTTGGTTCCACCCGCTGAGCAGTTGCGTCCGTTCTTCCTCGTCAAGGATCGGGATCGCCGAGATCCGCCGGCCGGGGTCTGTCGTGGCGAATGCCAGCAGGTTACGGTAGTGGCTCGCAAGTTTCCGCGCCGTTTCGCGGTGGAACAGATCCGTATTGTAGGTGAAGGTGCATTGAAGCGCGCCATCGGCCGGGACGATGTCCATCTCCAGATCGAATTGAGCCGTGCCCGGGTCGAAACTGAAAGCCTCGCACGTAAGCTCGGCGAAGTGGGGCGGTTCGAACGGCAGGTTACGAAGCTGGAAGAACACCTGGAAGAGCGGCGAGTGGCTTAGGCTTCGCTCCGGCTGCAGCGCCTCTACAAGTTTCTCGAAGGGCAGGTCCTGGTGCGCATACGCTTCCACCGACGTCTGGCGGACGCGTTCCAGCAGCTCGCGGAAGGTCGGATCGCCGGAGAACTCGGAGCGCAGTGCCAGCGTATTCACGAATAATCCGATCAAGGGTTCGAGTTCCACCCTGCTGCGCCCGGCCACCGGGCAGCCGACTACGATATCCGTGGCGCCTGAATACCGGTGCAGCAACGTCTGGAACCCCGCCAGCAGCGTCATGAACAAGGTGGCGCCCGCGTTCCGGGCAAGTTCATTCAATGCGCCGCAAATCTCCCTCGGGATCAGGAAAGTCTCGCGGCTGCCGTGGAAGGTCTGCCGCGGAGGCCGTGGCCGGTCCACCGGCATCGGCAGCAGCGGCGGGCTTCCCGCAAGCCTCTCCTTCCAATACGCAAGCTGGTTGTCAAACGCGCCGTCCGCATAACGCTCGGCCTGCCACCGTGCGTAATCGCCGTACTGAACGGGCAGGCCGCTGTCCGCCTCGCCTCCATACAGCGCTGCCAGTTCGCGCAGCAGGACCTCCATCGACCAGCCGTCGAATGCGATGTGATGCCTGGTGAGCATCAGGAGGTGGTCATCCGGCGCCAGCCGCGCCAATACGGAGCGGATCATCAGATCGTGCGTGAGGTCGAAACGCCGGCTGGCTTCGGAAGTAGCCAGCTTCTCCGCCGCTTCCAATGACTGCACCGTGAGGGTTTCGAGTTCCACCGGACGCGGCGGGTTCAGGATGGCGGCGGGCAACCCGGCCTTCGCGCTATAAGTTGTCCGCAGAACCTCGTGGCGTTCCACGATGCGGTCGAGTGCGCGCTGGAGTTTCTTAACATCCAGCGGGCCTCGCAGCCGGAAGGCGGCGCAATTTATGTATGCTGCGCTATCATTCTCGTACTGGTCCAGGAACCAGAATCTCTGCTGCGCGAACGATAATACCGCGGGGGCTGCGGGATCGTGGCGAAGAGGACGTTCGGCCGCCTCGGCCGGATTCGTGTCCAGCCACGCCGCCAGTGCCTCCACCGTGGGTTGTTCGAAGAGCCGGAGCACAGGAGGAGCCTTCCCGGCGGACTGTTTGATGCGCGAGAGCAACTGCGCCGCCAGCATGGAGTCGCCACCGAGATCGAAAAAGTTGTCGCAGAGGCCGATGTCATCGCGCCCGAGAACCTGGCGCCACAGCCCGGCGACCAGTTTCTCCGTCGCGGTGCGCGGCCCGATGCGCGTGCGTACGGTAATCGGCGGTTGCCGCTGCCCATCCATGTGCAGTTTCGCCGCCAGGCCGATTCGCTGCGGCTTTCCCGTCGGTCCTTTCGGGATGTCCTCCAGTAGAACGATCGCCCGCGGGACTTTGAAGTCGGCCAGCCAGCGCGACGCGAATTCGCGCAGCTCCGCCTCGCCGGCCGCTGCTCCCGGTTTCAAAACCACCGCCGCCGCGGGTTCTTCGCCGAGTTTCGGGTCCGGTAGCGCAAACGCCAGTGCCTGTGCAACTGCTGGATGCCGGAGCAGTACTTCGTCAATTTCACGCGGCGAGATTTTTTCGCCGCCGCGGTTGATGATTTCCTTGGACCGGCCGCTAATGAAAAGGTAGCCGTCCTCATCGAGGCTGCCTAAGTCGCCGGTGCGGAACCAGCCTCCACTGAACGCGCTCCGGTTCGCCTCTGAATTGGCCACGTACCCGGGCGTCACATTCGGGCCGCGGATGACGATCTCGCCCGTGGCGCCGTGAGGGGCGAACTTTCCCGCCTCGTCCATGATCGCGATTTCGGGGCCGGCGGCGAGGCCAACCGAACCTGGCTTCCGCTTGCCCGGAGGCAACGGGTTGCTCGCCATCTGGTGCGCCGCCTCGGTCATTCCGTACGCTTCAATCACGGGCACGCCAAAGACACGTTCCAGATCCTCCATCACCTTTGGCGCCAGCGGCGCGGAGCTGGACCGGATGAAACGCAGCCGCCCGCCGGGCTGTTTGCCGCTCGCGCGCGCCAGAATCGACTGGTGGATCGTGGGAACGGCCGTGTACCAGGTGGGCTCGAACTCCGACAGCCAGTCGAGGAATTGGGGCGCATAGAACCCCGGTGTGCACACTACGCTCGCGCCCGCCGCCATGGAAGCAAGCACAGCCGCTGCCAGCCCGTGAATGTGATACAGCGGCATCACGTTCAGGCATCGATCCGCCGCGGTCAATTCCAGCGTCCGCTGGATGTGGGCCGCTGAGTGGCACAGGTTGGCGTTGGAGAGCGGAACTTGCTTGGGGCGCGACGTAGTGCCGGAGGTGTGCAGCACCAGTGCGATATCCTCCGGTCCGGGAGCGGCCGGCATCGCAACGCCGCTTGCAGCCAGTTCGTGCTGAAGATCGAACTCTCCACCTGATCCTTCCGGGCAGGCTCGCAGCCGCAGAATCGGGATGCCCAGCGATTCGGCCACGGCGATCGCCGGTGAGGACGCGCCCTCCTCGATGACAACGGCCTTCGGCGCGAGATCCGAGAGGAAAAATCGGAATTCAGCCTCCCGGTAAGCGGGGTTGAGCGGCGCGCAGGCGGTGGCCGAAGTAATCGCAAGAAATGCCGACGCCGCTTCGGGTCCATTCGAAAGCACGGTTGCGACCCGATCCTCGCGGCCAATTCCCGCAGCTTCGAGCGCCGTGACGGTGCGGCTGATCTGCCGGGCGAGCTGCGAGAAAGTCATCGCCGAACGGCCGGGAGCCAATAGAGCGTGAGCCTCCGGCGATTCCGCGGACCACCCTTCGAGCAAGCTCCTCACGGTCAAGGCGG
>DATJMP010000087.1:0-3473 GCA_035508655.1 Bryobacteraceae bacterium | reverse complement strand
ATCCCGCCGACGAGGTGTTTTTCGATGCGGCGACGACGCAAATGCGCGCCGATCTGCTGACCAGGGCGATTGCAGCCGGCAAGCACGTCTATTGCGAGAAGCCCGTCGCCGAGAATCTCGAAACCGCCCTCGATCTCTACCGCCGCGCCAGCGCCGCCGGGATCAAGCACGGCGTGGTGCAGGACAAGCTCTGGCTTCCCGGCCTGCTCAAGCTACAAACTCTGAAAGACCTCGGCTTCTTCGGCCGCATCTTCGCCGTCCGCGGGGAATTCGGCTACTGGGTTTTCGAGGGCGATCGCATTCCCGCCCAGCGGCCCTCCTGGAACTACCGCCAGGAGGACGGCGGCGGCATCATCCTGGACATGCTGTGCCACTGGCGCTACGTGCTCGACAACCTGTTCGGCAATGTGCAGGCGGTCTCCTGTCTCGGCGCTACCCACATTCCCACCCGCTGGGACGAAGCCGGCCGATCCTACGCCTGCACCGCCGAAGATGCCGCGTACGCCACGTTCCAGTTGGAAGGCGGCATTGTGGCGCATTTCAATTCCTCGTGGTGCGTGCGCGTGCGCCGCGACGACCTCTTGACGATTCAGGTGGATGGCACAGCCGGAAGCGCCGTGGCAGGCCTGCGCCACTGCTGGATCCAGCCCACCGCGGCCACGCCGCGTCCCGTCTGGAATCCGGACATCGAAAGCCCGCTCGATTATTTCCAGAGCTGGCAAAAAGTCCCCGAGCAAACCACCTTTGACAACGCCTTCAAGTGCCAGTGGGAGCTGTTCCTGCGTCACGTGGTGAAGGACGAGCCGTTCCGCTGGTCCCTCCTCGAAGCCGCCAAAGGCGTGCAGCTTGCAGAGAAAGGCCTGGAATCCTGGCGGAAGAGGGCATGGGTGGAAGTGCCGGAGTTGGAAGCAGAGGAAGCAGGGGCGGCTGATTGAATTTCAGGAGGCTGATCGCTGCATCATGACCACGTCGAGGGAGCGATGCCGGTATTCCGCCAGCCGTAAAGCCAGGAACGATGGCACCGTGCTCGGTGGAATCTCCACGAAGCCGATCTGGCCGTAGAAACCGGTCAGATGGGAATACGGGACACAGTAGCATTGGCGGTCGCCGAGCCATTCCGCGACGGTTTTCAGCATCCGAGTGCCGATCCCGCGTCTTTGCCATTGTTCGGCAATGCGCATTCCGCGTAACACGAGCGTGCCGCTTTCCAGAGCGACCCTGACCACGCCGATCAATTCGCCCTCGCTTTCCGCGAGCCTCACTGTGTCGGTCCGCTCGACGCCTCCGCCGTATCCCCACCCTCGGTAGGCTGCGATTATCCGCTCGATCTCCTTCGATTGAGCGATTCGGACTGCGACGCTGCTTTCTTCCACCGCCCCACCGCCGCGTCCGGCGCCTTGCTTACTTCTTCCCCCACAGCGCCGCAAAGAACAGCGCATTATACGCCGCGTGCATCAGGGTCGCCGCTTTGGTCGAGCCCGTCGCCTGCCGCATCCATCCGAATGCCGCGCCTGCGCCCGTGATCAGCACCGCGTGGCGCCACGAATCGCCATATTCGGGAAAATGCAAGAGCCCGAACGGAATCGCCGCTAGCAGAATGCCGCACACCGCGCCCAGGCTCCGCACCAAAAGCGGCTGCAGGAAGCCGCGGAAAATCAACTCCTCCGCCAGCGGGCCGACCGTCACACCGAAGATCCCCACCAGAATGAGCGATGGTCGATCCTGCATGAGCTCCGTAAGCGGGTTGCTTTTCACCGGCGTGCGAATAAGGTACGCGATTCCGGTCACGGCGAACGCCGTCAGCCATCCCGCCGCCAGGATCGATAGCGGCGGAAGCCGCAGCGGTTTCCAGGCCAGCGACCGCCAGAACGGCTGATCGTATTGAAACCGGAAAATCATCAGCAGCACCAGGAACAGAAAAACGTATCCCGCGAACTGCTCCGCCACGGCTTCGGCCGCGCGGAATGGATGAAGGCGGAGAACGTACAGCAGGGTCTTCACGAGTCCCCAGCCAGCCAGAAACGCCGGCACTGCAAGCCCGGCGAACAGGAACAGGTCCGAGTATCCCCAGAACGGTTCGCGGGGCGGCGGTGGAGGCGACTCCGGAGACTGCGGAGCGGGGATCGCCGGCGGCTGCGGCACCCCAGCCTGCTCGGGTGCCTGCTGCTCTTCCCGGCTCATCGGTCACGCTCGATCAGGGCCGCCGCCAGCAGCGGAATCATAATCTCATGGTGGCCGGTGATGGCATAGCCGTGCCCGCCGGAACGGGCATGCGGCCGCTCCACCACGTTCACCCGCGGGCGGTAGTGTTGGAAGAAGTCGAAATTCGCGGTTACGAAACCGGCCAGCGGATGGCCCAGGTTGCGCACCGCGGAAACGGCTTTCAGGAAAATCTCCGGGAGGACCACTGCGGACCCGACATTCAGATACACGCCGCCCTCATGCAAGCCCGTGATGGAAGAAGCGAACAGCCGGAAATCACGATGTCCGGCCCGGCCGATAGCGGCGGGATCGGCGGCCGGATGCGTGTGCGGCGTGTCCGTCCCCATGGCCACGTGGACGGTGACGGGGATCGAAGCCTCGTACGCCTGCAGCAGCAAGCTCTTGTCCGGTGCCCCCGCCTGACTCACATTACAGAGCCATTTTCCGAGGGATTCTCCAATGCCCAGCTCTTCCCGGTCGCCCGCCGCGATGGCGCAATTCATCTCACGCCCGGTCTCTTCGGCGGCGCCGAAGCGGCCGTCCGGCAGCACGGCTTCCACGTCTTCGCTGGTATGGCCGGCCAGCGCAATCTCGAAATCGTGAATAGCCGCCGCGCCGTTCAGCGCAAAGGCTGTGGCGCAGCCGCGGCGCATCAAATCGATCAGCACGGGCGCCAGCCCGCACTTGATGACGTGCCCGCCCAACCCCCAGAGGATGGCACGGCCGCTAGTGCGCGCGGCGGCAACCGCCTCCACCACTGCACGAAAGCTGTCGCCGGCCAAAATGTGCGGCAGCGAATCGACCAGCCCCGCAACCCCCGCGCCGGCCCGGTACACGGAAGCGAAATCGGCCGTCTTCACCTTGCCGCCCCGCGCCCCCAGCGGCACTGTGTGCAGCCCGGCAAAGTCCATCGGCTTCTGCGAATACCGGCTCACGTGCGGAACGGACTCCCTTCCATCGCGGCCGCTCCGGTACCCAGCGCCTTGCGCAGCGCTTCGGCCGTATAGCTCTTCTTCGACCGGCTCACCTGCTCGGGAGTGCCGCTGGCCACCACCCGGCCGCCATATTCGCCCCCATCGGGGCCCAGGTCGATAATCCAATCTGCCGTCTTGATCACATCCAGGTTGTGTTCGATCACCACTACCGTGTTCCCCAACTCTACCAGCTTATCCAGGACGCCGAGTAGCTTGCGGACGTCGTCGAAGTGCAGGCCGGTCGTGGGCTCGTCCAGCAGATAGAAAGTCCGCCCCGTCTGCCGCTTGCTCAGCTCC
>DATJMP010000086.1:0-3450 GCA_035508655.1 Bryobacteraceae bacterium | reverse complement strand
CACGCGGAGCCCTGGCAGGGCGGCATGCCGCCGCCGGCGGATCGGCCGCGTTCAAAGAACCAGCAACACGGTCACACCGTGTGATCGGAGAGGTCATATGAATTACCCGGTCTGGGACGTTGCGTTCGGCGCCGGCCTGCTCATGGCTATCGTCTCCATCCTGCACGTTTTCGTCTCTCACTTCGCCGTCGGCGGCGGCCTCTTTCTGGTGCTCACCGAACGCCGCGCCCGCCGCACCGGCGATGATGCCCTGCTCGCCTGGCTCAAATTGCACACCAAGTTCTTCGTCCTGGTCACCGTGGTGTTCGGAGCGGTCAGCGGCGTCGGCATCTGGTTCACCATCGCTCTGATCAATCCCACCGCCACCGCCAACCTCATTCATGCGTTCGTGTGGGGCTGGGCCATCGAGTGGGTTTTCTTTTTCCTCGAAATCACCGCCGCCCTTCTCTATCTCTACGGGTGGGAGAAGCTCGATGCCCGGCTGCACGAGTGGTACGGCTGGATTTATTTTGCGAACGCGCTTGCCAGCATGGTGATTATCAACGGCATCCTCACCTTCATGCTGACGCCGGGCTCATGGATCACCAATCACGCCTTCTGGAGCGGCTTTTTCAATCCGACGTACTTCCCCTCCCTGCTGGCACGCATCGCCATCGCCCTGGCCCTCGCCGGGATCTACGCGCTCCTCACCGCCGCCCGCCAGGTCGATCCCGCTCTCAAGTCGCGCCTGGTGCGGTGGAGCGGGTCCTGGATCCTGCCGTCGCTGGCGGTCCTTCCGGCTTGCATCTGGTGGTACGCGCGCACGATACCGGTGTCACACTGGGCTGCCGTGCACGGCTCGATGCCCACGGCCACGGTGTTTGCCTGGAACGCCATGCGCTTCGGCGCCGCCACCTTCCTGGTAGCGCTCGCCACACAAATCAAACCATCACGCCTCCCCTTCGCGGCCAGTCTCCTTCTCGCCGTGCTGGCCTTCTGCACCATGGGCTCGTTCGAATTCGTTCGCGAAGCCGTCAGAAAGCCCTTCATCATCGCCGATTATCTTTACGGCAACTCCCTCTATGCCAAGCCGGTCCCGGGCGATGCCGGCTTCACCGCCGATCGCATCAACCAGGCCGGGATTCTCGCGACCGCCAAGTGGGTCGAAGGGCGGACCATCTCCCCGAGCGCGCCTGCCCGCGCCGGCGCCGAGATCTTTCGCGTGGAATGCCAAAGCTGCCACACCCGGGATGCCTATCGCGGCGTCCGTGCCTGGCTCTTCGGCCGTCAATGGAACAAGGAAGAGATCGCGGCTATGCTCACCGGCCTGGACCTCATGCACGGCGGGATCATGCCCCCCTTTGCCGGTACCGATTCCGAGCGCCTCGCGCTGGCTGCCTGGCTGGATGAAGTCCGCGGCCCGCTTCCGCCGCCGCCCGCCCCCGATGGCGCAGCCGTGTTTCAGCGGCATTGTTCTGTGTGTCATCAGGGCGAGAGCACAGCTTCCGCGATCACCTGTTTCAGCGGAATGGACGCCGCCAGCATCGCGGGAGCTCTAACCAGCCTTCCCGCGTTCAACCCGCGCATGCCGGACCTGCATCTCTCCGATGCCGATCTCGCAGCCCTCGCCGGCTGGATTCAAACGCGAGCCGCCCGGCCCTGAAGGAGTTCCAACATGCAACCGAATCTCATTCCCGCACCGGACCCCAACCCGCTGCCCGCCCCGTTCTGGCTTTTCAAGCTGTTGCTGGTGGTGACGTTTTTCCTCCATGTCCTGGTGATGAACACCATGTTCGGCGGCGCGTTTTTGGCCCTGGTCGCGCGCCGGCGGGCCTCCCGCGACGAATATGCCGGCCGACTCTTCCTGGACCTCGCTTCCAAGCTGCCGCCGCTCCTGGCCGCTACCATCACGCTCGGCATCGCGCCGCTGCTGTTCGTCCAGGTGCTATACGGCCAGTTCTTCTACACCTCCTCCATCCTCATGGCTTGGCCGTGGTTTCTCCTCCTGGTCTGCTTAGTGCTGGCATATTACAGCTTCTATTGCGCCGCCGCCCCCGGACCGACCCAGCCTGCCCGCAGCGGTCCGGTACTGCTTGGCGCCGCTCTGCTGATTGCCGCCATCGCGTTTCTCCAGACGACCAACGCCACCCTGAGCCAGACCCCCGCTGCATGGGCCGCCAAATATTTCTCCCATCCCAATGGCTGGAACCTCAACCTCTCCGAACCGACGCTGGTGCCACGCCTGCTTCACTTCCTGGTGGCTGCGGTGGCCGTCGCCGGACTGGCGCTGGCGGCGGTTGCACTGCGCTATTGGAACTCCGCCTCCGATTCGGGTTATGCCCGCTACGCCTTCCGCGTCGGCGCGAGGGCGTTTCTCTTTGCCACCATGGCCCAATTCTGCTTCGGGCTCTGGTTCCTGGCCGCTCTGCCGCCGGATCAGCGCATGATCTTCCTGGGCGGCGACCCTCTGGCCTCCGCCTGTATCGGCCTCGGCGCGGCCGGCGCGATTGGCCTGATCTTCGCGGTTTCCACCGCACTCCATACTGAAACTCCACATCGTGTGGTTTATTTCGCTGCCGGAGCCACGGCTGTGGTGATTTTCCTCATGGTGGTAGCCCGTGATCGCCTCCGGGATGCCGCGCTTCAGCCCTATTTCCATCCTGGCCAATTTACGGAACGAACCCAATTCAGCACTTTGCCGCTGTTTCTGGTCTTATTCGTCGGCGGCGCGGTGTTATGGGTTGTGATGCTAAGGCGTTTCAGCCGAGCGCATTAGCGGCCGGTCCGACCGGAACGGCAGCTTCACAGCAATTTTACGGAACGAACCCAATTTCAGGCCGCCCCTGCGGCTATGGATTCTGATACGAGGGCACTCAGCCGTGCCCCGCTATCGGCTATTGCAAGTATACATTCACCCAGTTCGAAACCGGCATCGCCACGTTGTCATAATTCAGGTAGAAGAGCAGCCCCACCGGGTACCGAACGACGCCGTTCGAGTCCGGAGTTCCGAACTGGACGATGCCCGCCGGGACCGGAAGCTGTACCTGGAAGATATCCGAAACGAACCCATTCATGGTGGTGACGGTCAGGGGCGGCGGTGGCATATCCGGGCGGCTGGTGAGCAGATCCCAGGTGGACCAGACGGGAATGGCGGGTGACACTTCCGTCTGCGACACCGTTCCGGGCGGCAGGGGCGGGGTGGTCGCGCCCAAGCCGGTGGCGTAGAGGTAGAGATTCGTGCCTGCATGCGCGGGGTTCGCCTCGCTGTTCGGCGTACCATCCTGATTGAAGGAGTAAGCGTCCAAGGATGCGGCCGGCAACGGCGACAGCGCAGGAAAGTTCTTCGTCATCAAACCTGGAATCGGCTTCGAGGTGGCGACGGGCATCCAGACCTGATTCGACCGCAACCCGTTCCGGGTCATCTGGACCTGAATGAATCCCGCGGCGGCGCCCTCTCGCAAGCGTGCCGGC
>DATJMP010000085.1:0-5066 GCA_035508655.1 Bryobacteraceae bacterium | reverse complement strand
ACGGGCACCTACACGTACGTCATCGACAACGCCAGCGGGCAGCAAACCGGGTCCTACACGGCACCGGTCTACGGCACGCCGCGGCCGAGCACGAAATATGGTGCGGTTATCGAAGACACCAATGGCGTGGATAGCGTTTATGACGGCCTGGCGGTAACGCTGACGAAGCGCTTCACGCACGGTATCCAGATGATGGGATCGTACACGTGGTCGCATGAGATCGATGACGGGCAGGAGCAGGCCAGCAACGCGATTTTCTTCAGCGGTCTGACGACCACCTTCAACGGCAACAACTCGTTCGAGCGGGGCAACGGCTGGCTGGATCAGCGGCAGCGGTTCGTGTATTCGTTCGTGTGGTCGCCGACCATCACGCGGTCGAACAACGCGTTCGCGAAATACGTGCTGAACAACTGGCAGCTTTCAAGCATCACGACGCTGGCATCCGGGCGGCCGTACGGGAGCCCGACGATCCGGGTGAGCTCGTCGGGAATCAGCGGAATTTCGAGCTCGTATATCGACGGTCTCAGCGGCAACTCGCGAGTGCCGTGGCTGCCGGTCAACTCGATCTACACACCGGCATCGTATCGGGCCGACGCTCGCCTCTCGAAGATGATCCCCATCAAGGTGCGGGACCGCGATGTGAACCTGGCGTTGAACTTCGAAGCGTTCAACGTGAGCAACTCGTGGTCGCCGACTTCGATGGCCACGCAGATGTACCAGGAAAGCAGCAAGGGCGTGCTGACTCTAACGCCGACGGCCTATGGATACGGCACGGCCGACGGCGGCTTCCCGGACGGGACGCAGGCGCGGCGGCTGCAGGTGAGCCTGCGCGTGACATTCTGAGACGCGGTGGATTTGACGGGGGCTCCGGAAACCGGAGTCCCCTTTTTTGTTTTCAGGGCATGTTTTCAGGGCACGCGCGAGCCGGGCTGAGCCCTTCCGGCGTGGAAATCGGCTAAACTAGACGCCGGTAACCGGAAAGGTCGAGGGAGGTGAGGATGAACCGTCGGGAATTCATGGAAACGAGCGTGGCCGGGATGGCGCTTTCGGCAGCCGGAATGTACAGTGCGGAGGCGGCGGATGCGGCACCGAAGCGGGTGGGGCTGATCGGGTGCGGATGGTACGGGAAATCCGATATTTTCCGGCTGGTACAGATCGCGCCGGTGGAGATCGTTTCGCTGTGCGATGTGGACAAGAAGGCGATGGAGGTGGCCGGGCAATGGGCGGTCGAGCGGCAGGCGTCGCACAAGAAGCCGCGCATGTACACGGATTACCGGGAGATGCTGAAGGAAAAAGACCTTGACATGGTCGAAGTGGCGACGCCGGACCACTGGCATGCGCTGGCGATGATCGAGGCTTGCAAGGCGGGCGCAGATATCTACGTGCAAAAGCCGATCAGTGTGGACATCGTGGAAGGGCAGGCGATGTTGGCGGCGGCGCGGAAATACAAGCGCGTGGTACAGGTGGGGACGCAGCGGCGGAGCACGCCGCACCTGGTCGAGGCGCGGAAGATCGTGCAGGACGGAAGGCTGGGGACCATCGGGCACGTGGAGATTTACTCCTATGGCAGCGCGCGTCCGAACCCGGCAACGCCGGCGCCCGTGCCGGAGACGCTGGACTGGGAGTTCTGGACCGGGCCGGCGCCGCTGATGACGTACAGCCCGGATGTGCAACGGGACTGGCGGTCGTTCATGGAATACGGCAACGGCACCATCGGCGACATGGGAATCCACATGTTCGACATGGTGCGGTGGTTCATGGATCTGGGATGGCCGAAGCGGGTATCGTCGTTCGGCGGTCTGCGGATCCTGAAGGGCGGCAAGAACGACATTCCGGATACGCAGACGGCGATGTTCGAATTCGAGAACGTAGACGTGGTGTGGCAGCACCGGCGGTTCGGGCCGTCGGTGGACCCGAATTACGCCTGGGGCGCGACGCTCTATGGCGAGAAGGGGACGCTGAAGGCGGGCGTGTACGGATACGATTTTATTCCGGCGGGACGCGGGGAACAGCCGATTCACAAGGACGTGAAGTACGAGCTGGAGGAGTACCCGGAGGACAAGACGGAGGCACGGCTGGAGAAGCACGTGGCGCCGGCGATCCGGTATCACATGAAGGACCTGCTGGCGAACATGGCGACGCGCGGGAGACCGGTGGCGGACATCGAGCAGGGATACATTTCGACCTCGTGCTGCATTCTGGGCAATCTTTCGATGAAGCTGGGGCGGACGCTGGAATGGGATGCGCAGAAACAGATGATCGCGCGCGATGAAGAGGCCAACCGGCTGATGCGGCGGCCGTACCGGAAGCCGTGGGTTCACCCGGAGGTGAAGAACGTATGACGAGCCGACGGGCGCTGCTGGCAGCGGGAGCGGCGGCGCTGGCGGCCCGGCGTGCGCAAGCGGCCACGGGCGGCGGGGTGAAATTCGGACTGGACCTGTTCAGCCTGCGGTCGCAGGGATGGTCGCCGATCGAGTACCTGGATTTTTGCGGCAAGCGCGGCATCCGGGTGGTGCACTTCAGCGAGATCCGGTTCCTGGGCGGATTGGAGACGGAAAACCTGAAGCGCGTGCGGGCGCGGGCGGAGGGGTTGGGGATCGAAGTGGAGATCGGGATGCTCTCCATCTGCCCGACCTCAACGCTGTTCGATAAAACGAAAGGCACGGCGGAGGAACAGCTCACCCGGATGGCGGCGGCGGCGCAAACGGTGGGATCGCCGATTGTGCGGTGCGTGCTGGGAAGCTCAGCGGACCGGACGGGACCGCTCGGGATCGAAGGGCACATCGAGAATACGGTGCGGGTGCTGCGCAACGTGCGGTCTCGCGTGATGGATGCGGGGTTGAAGATCGCAATCGAAAACCACGCCGGGGACATGCAGGCGCGCGAAGTGAAGACGCTGATCGAGGAGGCGGGGAAGGAGTTTGTCGGATCGTGCCTGGATTCGGGCAACCCGCTGTGGACGATCGAAGATCCGCACCTTACGCTGGAGACGCTGGCGCCGTATGTGCTGACGAGCCACGTGCGGGATACGGCGGTGTGGGAGACGCCGCAGGGCGCGGCCGTGGCGTGGACGCGGATGGGAGAAGGGAACATCGGAATCGAGGATTACATCCGCGAGTTTGCGGCGAAGTGCCCGGGACGGCCGCTGTCGCTGGAGATCATTGTCACCGGACCTCGATCTTTCAATTACCGCGACCCGAAATTTTGGGACGCGTACCGCAGGACGCCGGCGTGGGAGTTCGAGCGGTTCGTGGCGCTAGCCGAAAAGGGCAAGCCGCGGGAGGCGCCGCCGAGGCTGACAGGGGCGGAAGCGGCAGCGAGGGAGTTGGAAGACGTGGAAACGAGCATCCGGTGGACGAAGGGATTTCTGGAGAGGATGTAGCCAGCGTGGGAATGCCGGCTTGAAAGCCGGCTCTACTCTTCTGCTCACCAGAAATATGTTTGGACGACCTTGGGGGAGGCGGGGGAACCGTCGATGACCTTCACGTGCAGGATCATCTGCAGGTTCTTCTTCTGCCAGCCTGCCGGCGCGCCACGGAGGGCTTCGGCCATCAGGTCGGGACTGGTGACGAGGTCGCCGGCCGCGTCGGTGCCGTACTGCAGGATGCCGGCGATTTCGACGAGCATGGCGTGCGTATAGGGGTGGAAGACGCGGGAGATGATGGCGTAGTCCTCGGCGGTGCGATGGTCGCGCGGGAGGTCCGGTAGTGACCATGGCGTGGGCTTCCCGTTATCGGTGATGCCGACCGGGCGGCGCGAGGTATCGATGAAGAACCGCATTTCCTTGCTGATTTCGCGCCAACTGGTATAGGAGTAGCCGACGAGGATGGCGGGGCCGTTGCGAAGATCGGCGAACGAGACCTCGTTGCCGACCTTTACGCGGAAGGGATGGCGGGTGCGCGTGAGCATGTTGGTGAGACGCGAGGTGGCGAGGAGATCGCCGCCGCCGACGAACTGATCATTCAACTCGACATAGTCTTCCGGCCGCGGCGGGCCGGTGGCGTCCGGCGGACGGTCGAGATTCCAAACTGGAACGAAGGCAGCGCAGACGAGGACCTGAGACTTGCCCCCGACCACGGGAGCCCAGAACTGATCGAGGATCGTGGGGCCGGGGCGGGCGAGAAACCAGAGTGCGGCGGCAGCAGCGACGAGGACGGCAAGCATGGCGACAGGGCGCCAAAGAGTGGAGCGGGCGGACGGGGCCTCCGGCAGCGGGTTTTGGGGCGCGGGAAAAGCAGAGGCTGCGGACCACGGGTGAAACTCCGGGACGTAGGTACCGGACGGTAATTCGATGCGGATCGAGTCCTGCGAGCCCTCGCCGGAGTAGTAGAGGCCGAGGCGTTTGCGGACTTCGCCGGCTTTGACGCGAACGGTGGCGTCGTCACTGGGATCGTAGCTGGCAGGACGGCCGAAGACATCGATGCCGATGGTGCGTTCCTTGAGCAGGCCCGCCTGGCCGTTAAGAGCGTGCTCGACCACATAGCGGAGGAAGTCCTGGCTGCGCTTGCTGGCGCGGAACTCATGGCTGATCAGGACACGCTCCAGTTCTTCGCGCACACGCTCATCGGACAGCGGAACCGAAACCCCATTGGCCATTTGAATTCTGGTCTGATTCTAACTCATTTCGATTTCATGTTCCGAACATGTAACAAACCGCATCGAACGTGAGGAAAGGCACGCTCGCCGGCGGGAGCGAGACGCGCGAGTTTGGCTCAGCAGACAGGGCGGAGGGCACTGGCAGGCAAGCTCTAACCATGTTCGAGGCAGGTAACGAACCGTTTGGAACTAGACGCTCAGGGCCCACCCGGCACAGCATATTCGCCGGGCCTCGTTTGTCCGACTCAGGGGTCGAAGAGGCCAGATGAAGGATGCTGAATGCAATTGGGGCACTGGCCCCAAATGCCCATTGATCCGATTTCGCGGTTTTCAGGACAATCGGGTCAGTTAATTGCTTCACGAATGGGTTTTGCGGAACCGGCGTCACACGCCGAGTCCGGGTCGAAAAAACAAATTGGTAGGAGTTGAAGATGAGGTATATCTCTCGAATACGTGCGCTTCGGTGGCCT
>DATJMP010000084.1:0-8164 GCA_035508655.1 Bryobacteraceae bacterium | reverse complement strand
AGCCGGTCTCCCGCTTCACAGAGGGCTTTCCAGGTTCCCGGCCCGATCGGAATCCCGTGCTGGCGTCGCTCCTGTTCGGTGCGCCACTCGGGGTCGCCCGCTACCAATACTTCGCTGAAGCCTTTTGCCGGCGGCGTGGTCTTGATCAGCCGGATCAGCCGGTCCATGCGGGTACGAAATTCGTCGACCGGGATAAATCGCGAGATGTCGATCGCCAGAAACATCTGGCTCACCCGCACCGGCTTGCCCCGAAAGCGGATGCCGCCCAGCTCGGTGCTCACGGCGCCGCCCCCCAGCACCGCGCAGAGAATCTCGGCCATCATCGCAAGGCCGCTTCCCTTGTAGCCGCCGAGCGGCATCAGCAGTCCTTTGAGCGCCGTCTGTGTGTCGGTCGTCGCCACGCCTTCGGAATCCATCGCCCAACCGGCGGGAATTTGCGGCTGTCCGTTAATGTTGGCTTTGAAGATCTTGCCTGCCGCGACGGTGGTCGTCGCCATATCCAGCAACCACGGATGCTCCTCGCCGCCCGGAACCGCCATGCAAATCGGATTCGTGCCCAGCCGCCCTTCCCTGCCCTGCCACGGCGGTACCAGCGGCGACGCGTTGCACATCACGATGCCGATCTGCCCGGCGTTCGCCATCTTCTCCGCCCAAAATGCCGCCGCACCGAAGTGATTCGATTCGCGCGCGACAACCATCCCCAAACCACTTGCGGCCGCGATGCGCACGGCATGCCCGCAACAAGTTTCCGCAATCGCCTGCCCGATCCCATTTTGTCCGTCGTAGTGCAGGCACGATCCGCTTTCGGAAATGACCTGCCCGTCGGAGCGGGCGTCCATATCGCCCCATTCGATCTGCTCGAGGTAGTAAGGCAATAGTTGCAAGCCGTGCGAATCGACGCCGCGCAGGTTCGCCGCTACCAGCGACTCGGCGACCAGGCGCGACTTGGCCGGGGGAACGCCGATCGCCTCGAGCAGCTGCCTAGCAAATATCGTTAGTTCTTTGGCGGGAACGAGTACGTCGGGATCCGGCATTGGAATTCCTCAGATTATGACAGTTGCAAGCCTTCCGGATCGCTGCGCTTGTTATAATTACTGTTCACCACCCCCTCGAAAGAAACAGGAGTTCCCCGCATGGAAGAAAAAGAACGCGCGCGTGCTTTGGAGCTGACGCTCGGCCAGATCGAGAAACAGTTCGGCAAAGGTTCCATTCTGCGCCTCGGATCGAAGGAAGCCATCATGCCGGTCTCGGTTATTTCGAGCGGCTCGATCGCCATGGATTCCGCTCTCGGCGCCGGCGGTTTTCCGCGCGGACGCATCTGCGAAATCTACGGTCCGGAATCCTCCGGCAAAACCACCATCGCTCTCCAGGTCATCGCCGAATCGCAGAAGAAAGGCGGCATGGCCGCGTTCATCGACGTGGAACACGCGCTCGATCCGATCTATGCGAGGAAGCTGGGCGTGGACGTGGACAACCTGCTGGTATCGCAGCCGGATTACGGGGAGCAGGCGCTGGAGATCACGGCGCAACTGATCGCGTCGGGACAGATCGACGTGCTGGTGGTGGATTCGGTGGCGGCGCTGGTGCCGAAGGCGGAGCTGGAAGGTGAGATGGGCGACAGCCACATGGGCGTGCAGGCGCGCCTGATGTCGCAGGCGCTGCGCAAGCTGACGGGGGCGGTGAACAAGTCGCGGACGTGCCTGGTCTTCATCAACCAGATTCGCGAAAAGATCGGCGTGATGTTCGGGAACCCGGAGACGACGACGGGCGGACGGGCGCTGAAGTTTTACGCATCGGTGCGGCTGGACATTCGCAGGATTGCGGCGATCAAGGACGGCGAAGTGGTGGTGGGGAACCGCACGAAGGTGAAGGTGGTGAAGAACAAAGTGGCGTCGCCATTCCGCGAGGCCGAGTTCGACATCATCTACGGAGAAGGGATTTCGAAGGAAGGCGACCTGCTGGACCTGGGCGTGGCGCAGAACCTGGTGGAGAAAAGCGGGTCGTGGTTCAGCTACAAGGGCGACCGGATCGGGCAGGGACGGGAGAACGCGCGGCAGTTTCTGAAAGACAACGCGGACATCCGGACGTCGATCGATACGGAACTGCGCAAGGCGCTGGGGCTGATCAAAGCGGAGCCGGCCGCGGCCACGGCGGCGGAGGCACCGGCGGGGAAGCCGGCGCCGGCGGGACGACGGTAGCTCGAAAACAGGGATTAGGGGTTGGGGATTAGGGATTAGGGACGCGCAGCTTCACGTCGGCGCGGCACGCCCCCGGTGCTCCTGTTGGGCGCCCGGCAGGAACACCGAAACCCAACCGTGGAACGGGCTGGCGCGCGTTCCCAATCCCTAATCCCCGATCCCCATCAGGAGGCCTGGCTCACTGAGCGAAGAGGCGCGGCGGCGGGAGATCGGCGAAAGGCTGGCGCGGATGAGCGCGCAACAGGGCGCGAGCATCGGCACCGGGTTCGGCGCGCTCGACCGGGCGACCGGCGGGCTGCCACGCGGGGCAATCACGGAAATCTTCGGAGCGGCGGGCACGGGAAAGACGGCGCTGGCGCTGCAGATGGCGGCGGCGGTGCAGCGCGGCGGAGGCGGCGCGGCGTGGATCGACGTGGAAGGCTGCTTTGACGCCGCGTGGGCGGCGCAACTGGGTGTGGACGTGGCACGAATGGCGGTGGCGCGGCCACGGGCGGCGGAAGAGGCGCTGGAGATGGCGCGGGCGCTGGCGCTTTCGGGAGCCGTGGACCTGGTGATTGTGGATTCGGCGGCGGCGCTGGCGGCGGGCATGGAACTGGCGGCGGGCGTGGGCGAGAGCGGAGAAGGGCTGCGGCGGCGGGTGGTGGCGTCAGGGCTGCGACGGCTGGACGCGGCGCTGCGGCGGAGCGGGGCGGCGGCGGTGTTTCTGAACCAGACGCGGGCGCGCGGAGGGGCGGAAGCGGGAGAGATCGCGGCGGGCGGGCCGGCGCTGAAGCTGTTCGCTGCGATGCGCGTAGCTCTGGCGGGGAGCACGGAGAACGGACGGGTGCGTTTCCGGGTGCGGAAAAGCAGGTCGGGCGGAGGCGCGGCGGAGGGCGAACTCCTGTGGAGAAACGAAGCAGGGTTCGCGGAAAGGCCGTAAAACCGGGCTTTGCGGCACGTGAGCGCGCAAAAACCGCGAAAAATCGGGCTTTTTTCTTGCATTTCCCTTTACAACCCCCAGGGCTTCCCGTATGATTGAAACGAATCCAGGCGCGCACGTCAGCGCGCCGGCTTGATCCAGGGTGGTGCTTGCGGGCGATAAAACGTCCGTCGCCCATAAAACATAAATACGGGAGAATGATTTAAAGGAGAAGTATGGCGAATCAAAGAATGACCCAGACGCAACTGGTGAGATCGCTGGCGGAAAGCTGCGAAGTGAACAACAAGACGGCGCGTCTGTTCCTCGACACGCTTTCGACGATGGCGGTTTCGGAAGTGAAGAAGAACGGGATGTTCGTGCTGCCGGGCATCGGGCGGCTGGTGCGGGTGGACCGCAAAGCGCGCACGGGGCGGAATCCGGCGACGGGCGAGACGATCAAGATCCCGGCCAAGAAAGTAGTGAAGTTCCGGGTGGCGAAAGCGGCCAAAGACTCGATCGTTCCGCCGAAGAAGAAATAAACGGGGCCTGAAAAATCGAACCCCGCCGGACCCGGTAAGGGACGGCGGGGTTTTTATTTGCTGCTGCGACCTCCAGCGTCGCCAATAGCGGGGCGCGCGGAGGATTCTCGAATGTCTTGAAGCCGAGTGGAACCCGCTCAACGTGCGAGCGGCTCCTAAAGCCTACGCTTGCTTCTTTTCGTCGTCTTCAGCCTTCAGCGCGGTTTTGAAGTTGCGGATTCCTTCGCCTAAGCCTTTACCGAGTTCCCCAACCTTCTTGCCGCCGAAGAGCACCATAGCCACCAACGCGATCACGATAATCTCGGGCCCGCCGAGACCACCAAGAACGCCGGCAAGCTGAATGCCAGTAGGTTCCATTCACGGCCTCCTTATCGTAACTATTGTACCGGATTTTTTTTGGAGGGATCAGGGTCGGGGGTTGGGATCGGGGCACACGCATTTCCATCACGATGAACGCGCGTGTGCGGTCCGGAGCGCATGGCGGCTCCGTTACGGGCCGTACGTGCCGCAACATCGCGCTTCGAACCCTCGCCGCCCCGATCGCTGATCCTTATCGGAGGCGGGTGCCGAGATCAAAGAGGTCCTCGCGGATGCCGGCGGAATAGGGCGCGATCAGGACGTTGAAGGCAAACCACATGGTGCCGACAGTGACGGCCCAGCGGGTGAACTGGGTGCGGCCGAGGAGGACGCGGAGGACCATGGCGACAACAAAGGGGATTACGGCGGTGAGGACCCGCTGTTCAGGCGTCAATCCGTCAAATGGGGTGCCGTCCACGAGCCTGCCCTTTTTGAGTGTAACGGGAATTCGGCACAGGTCAAGATAACGGTGGTTAGCAGAAGGGTAACGGTGGTGCCGGGCGCCGCGGCGCGCTAAGATCCAGAGACAGGGTCCCCGGCTTGCGGCCGGGTCGAGAGAGAAGCGCAATGGATTTCGTAGAGCAGCTGAAGGGGTCGGTGGACATTGTGGCGGTGGTGGGGGAACACGTGCGCCTGCGCAAATCGGGGGCGTACCGCTACATGGGGCTATGCCCGTTCCACAACGAGAAGACGCCTTCCTTCACGGTGCACGCGACGCATCAATTTTACAAATGCTTTTCGTGCGGGGCGGGCGGGGACGTTTTCAAGTTCGTAATGGAGATCGAGGGGCTGAGCTTCTACGAGGCGCTGAAATCGCTGGCGGAGCGGTACGGCATTCCGATGCCGAAGCGTTCGCAGTACGCGGACGAAGACACCAAGCTGCGCGGGGCGCTGTACGAGCTGCACGAGGCGGCGCAGGAGCAGTTCCGGAGCAATCTGAACGGGGCGGCTGGAGAGGCGGCGCGGGCGTACCTGGCGCGGCGCGGCGTAGCGGCGGCGACGATCGAGCAGTTCGGGCTGGGATACGCGGAGCGGCCGGGACGAACACTGGCGCGGTGGTTCGAGCAGCGCAAATTCGCGGCGGCGATGGTGGAGCAATCGGGGCTGGTGGGGAGGCGGGAAGACGGGAGCGTGTACGACCGGTTCCGCAACCGGCTGATGTTTCCGATTCACGACCGGAACGGACGGATTATCGGATTCGGGGGACGGGCGCTGGTGGCCGAGGACAATCCGAAGTACTTAAATTCGCCGGAAACGCCGATATACAAAAAGGGCCACGTACTTTACAACCTGCATCGGGCAAAGGAGGCGATGCGGAAGGAAGACCGGGTGATTCTGGTGGAAGGGTACATGGACGCGATC
This sequence comes from Bryobacteraceae bacterium, assembly GCA_035508655.1. GTDB lineage: Bacteria > Acidobacteriota > Terriglobia > Bryobacterales > Bryobacteraceae > DATGMB01. The sequence goes on along the minus strand of DATJMP010000084.1, from coordinate 2,810 downwards.
GGGGTGACGGCGGCGGGCTTCGGCGCGGTGGTGGCGAGCTGCGGCACGGCCCTGACGGCGCAGCAGGTGCAACTGCTGAAGCAGCACACGCAGCGGATCTTCGTCAATTTCGACCCGGACGCGGCGGGCGCGAACGCAGCGGAGCGGTCCATCAACCTGCTGCTGGAGGAAGGGATGCAGGTGCGGATCGTGGAGCTGGACGGCGGGCTGGATCCGGATGAGTACTGCAAAGAACGCGGGCCGGCGGCATACGGCGAGAGGTTGGAGAAGGCGAAGGGTTACTTCTACTGGTTGGCGGACCGGGCACGCGCAAAACACGATATGCACACAACCGAAGGACAGGTTGCAGTGTTGAAGTTTCTAATGCCGGCCGTGCAGCGGATTTCGGACCGGATGGAGCGGATGGTGGTGGCAGGGGACCTGGCGGCGTACATCGGAGTGGACCAGGGGCTGGTACTGGACACGTTCAAAAGGAGCGTGGCGGAGCGGCAGGAGAAGAAGTTCGAAGTTCCGCGGACGCCGCTGCGGTACGAGGAACTGGCGCTGCTGAACGGCCTGCTGGCGGACGCGGACCTGGCGGCGGAGACGATTCCCACGTTGAGGACACTGGAGGCGGTGAAAGGATTCGCATCGCGAGCGGTGTTTCAGGCGATGTTTGCGATCGACGAAGCAGGAGGGCGGATTTCGTTCGACGCGGTGAACGCGCGGCTGGAGGAGCGGGAGCAGGCGCTGCTGGCGGGCGCGGTGCTCAACTGCGACCTGGAGATCACGCGCGAGGCGGTAGCGGAAACAATGGCGCGGCTGCGCATTTCCGAGGAGCAGATCCGGCGGGCGCAGTGGAAGGCGCGGGTGAAAGAACTGGAACGGGCGGGCCGGTGGGAGGAAGCGCTGCGGGCGATGGAGGAACTGCGCGCGATGGAGAGAGCGCAGCCGTAGGCCGGGCGGCCGGGAGAAGGAATTTCGGAGTCAAGCCGCCTTCGGGGGGCGGCAAAGCGGCGCGAGAAAGGGATTCGAAAGGCCCATTGACAAACGCGCCGTGATGTACAATGTGTTGGATTCTCGCTTCCGCCGGGAGTAACGGGGCTTCAGTGGCGATTGACGACAAGTTCGATGGACTTGAGCGGCTCGTAGAGTTGGGCAAGGAAAAAGGCTACGTCCTCTACGACGAAGTGAGCGAAGTTCTGCCCACGGATCTGCCGGCGGGCGGCGAACTGGAAGAGGTGCTGGCCGGGCTGGACGGAGCGGGCATCGAGATCCTGGAGGCACCGAAGGATTTCGAGAAGAGGCCGGAGGAAACCGAAGAGTTTCTCGACCTGGAACTGCCGGCGGGCGTCGGGGACAAGGTCAACGACCCCGTGCGCATGTACCTGCGGGAGATGGGGACGGTGCCGCTGCTGACGCGCGAAGGCGAGGTGGAAATCGCGCGGCGGATCGAGCGCGGCGAGAACACCGTCCGGAAATCGCTTTCGCGGGCGCCGCTGGTGATCCTGGAAATTTTGGGGATGGGCGAGCAAATGGCTCGCAACCAGCTTTCTGCGCGGGACGTGATCCAGACGGGAGATCCGCTGCTGGCCGACGAAGCGGTGGAGGAGAAGCAGAGGGAATTCATCGCCTGCACGGAGGAGATCGGGCGGCACTACCGGCGCGTGCTGCAGTACCGGCAAAAGCTGCACGCGATTCCGCGGGGGATAAAGCCGAAACAGCACCGTCGGCAGTTGTGGGAGATGGGGCGGCAGATGGTGCGGACCTCCCGGCTGGTGCGCACGCTGAAGTTCCAGAGCCCGGTGATCCGGCTGCTGATCGAGCGGCTGCGGGCGGCGGTGGAAGAGCTGAAGCCGGTTGAGCGCGAGATCTCGCGGCTGCAGAAGAGGCTGGAGGCGTGGCCGGGCGCGAACGGGCGAGGCACGAAAGACCTGCGCAAGGAGCAGCGGGCGCTGGCGGGCGAGCTGCAACAACTGGAAGAGAATTTCGGAGCGTCAGGCGCAGAGCTGCGGCGGACGCTGGAGATCATCACGCAGGCGCACGCGGAAGCGGAGTGCGCAAAAAAGGAGCTCATCGAGGCAAACCTGCGGCTGGTGGTGAGCATCGCCAAGCGGTATACGAACCGCGGGCTGCAATTCCTGGACCTGATCCAGGAAGGGAACATCGGGCTGATGAAGGCGGTGGAGAAATTCGAATACCGCCGCGGGTACAAGTTTTCGACCTACGCGACGTGGTGGGTGCGGCAGGCGATCACGCGCGCGATCGCGGACCAGGCGCGGACGATCCGCATTCCGGTGCACATGATCGAGACGATCAACAAACTGATCCGGACGTCGCGGCACATGGTGCAGGAACTGGGGCGGGAACCGACCAACGAAGAGCTGGCCAAGCGCCTGCAGCTGCCGGTGGCGAAAGTTCGCAAGGTGCTGCGCGTGGCGCAGGAGCCGATTTCGCTGGAGACGCCGATCGGCGAGGAAGAGGAATCGCACCTGGGCGATTTCCTGGTGGACCAGAACGGAATATCCCCGTCTGAGGCGGTAATCAATCTGAATCTGCGCGAGCAGACGGCGCAAGTATTGAAGACGCTGACGCCGCGCGAGGAAAAGATTATCAAGATGCGGTTCGGGCTGGAGGACGGCAGCGAGCACACGCTGGAAGAAGTGGGGCAGAATTTTGCGGTGACGCGGGAGCGGATCCGGCAAATTGAAGCCAAGGCGCTGCGCAAGCTGCGGCATCCGAGCCGGAGCCACCGGCTGCGGGCATTCCTGGAAAACGGGGCGACCGGCGGGTAGAACCGTAGGGGTCAGGGAGCAAGGGGCCGCCTCTTC
>DATJMP010000083.1:0-15255 GCA_035508655.1 Bryobacteraceae bacterium | reverse complement strand
TGCCTTCGCCAACCGCGGCCAGCAGCCCGACCTGCCGGTCCACATGGACCGGGTTCAGATACTGGTGCGCGAATTCCAGCGCCAGCGCGGCTTCGATCGCCTCCAGCGCGCGCTCCAGTTCCTGGTGCCGCACCAGGAAACAGAAATTCTGGCGGTAGCTGGAGCTGGAAACCAGCAGCAGCTCGACATTGGCGCGCGCCACCGCGTCCAGCGCGCGGGCCATGATCAGCGTGGCGTTCAGCTCTGCGCCGGCGGCTTCCAGCGAAACCAGCGCCACGTTGCCCATGGAAGCGACTGCCCGGGTGCCGGTGGCTTCCGCCAGCGCGGATACAATCTTGGTGCCCGGCTTTTCCGGCGCGAAGCTGTTCTTGCTCCACACCGGAATTCTCTTTTCGGCCAGCGGCGCCAGCGTACGCGGATGCAGCACCTTCGCCCCGTTATAGGCCAGCTCCGCGGCCTCGGCGTAGGTCACCTCGGGAAGCACGCGAGCCTCGGGAACCAGGCGCGGGTCGGCGCTCATGATGCCGTCCACGTCCGTCCAGATCCATAGCTCGGCCGCCTCCAGGGCGGCGGCGACGATCGAAGCCGAAAAATCCGAGCCGCCGCGGCCCAGCGTGGTAGGGCGTCCGTCGGCCGTGGCGCCGTTGAAGCCGGTCACAACCGGCATCTCCGACCGCTCAAGCATGGGCAGCAGCAGCGCGCGCGCCTTCTCCCGCGTGGCCTCCATCAGCGGCGAGGCGTTGCCGAAAACCGCGTCGGTCACCACCACGTCCCAGGCGTTCACGGCGGCCGCCGGAACACCCTCCGCGTTGAGATGCGCGGCGATCAGTAACGCGGATAGCCGCTCGCCCACGGCCACGGCTTCATCTACCGACCTTGGCGGCCGTTCGTTGAGCAGCGCCATGCCGCGCACGATGCGCTCGAATTCGCCGGCCAGCTCATCGATCTGCGCCAGCACTTCGGGCTGGCGCGCGGCCGGCAGAAGCTCGCGGCACGCCTGCTCATGCCGGCGGCGGAGCTCGGCGAGGTTGGCTTGAATTCCTTCGCGGTCGCCCCCCTCGGCGTGGCGCATGGTGTCCAGCAGCAGGTCCGTGATCTTCGACATCGCGGACACCACGATGGCAACCGGCCGCCGCGCGCTCTCCGCCGCCGCAAGGCGGGCCGATGCCCGCATGCGCTCGGCCGAGCCCACGCTGGTGCCGCCGAATTTCATTATCAGCAGGTCGTTCAACGGAATTCTCCCCTCGTCTCGCTGAGGTGACAGCCGCAGATGGGTCCCCCGGCGCCATTCTCTGCGCTGTTCAATGGAATTCTCCCCCATTGCTGACGCGGGCACGGACCAGCTTCAGCACGGCCTCCTCCACCTCTTCGATCGTCATGCCGGTGGAATCCAGATATACGGCGTCCGGCGCCTGTGCCAGCGGCGCGTCGGCGCGGCTGCTGTCCCGCTGGTCACGCTCCGCCATCTGCGCGGCCACGGCCATTTCCGAAACCTCCGCGCCCTTCTGCCGTTCCTCGATAACCCGCCGGCGGACGCGCTCGGCCGGCCGGGCGTCCAGGTAAACCTTGACGTCCGCATCCGGGAACACCACCGTCCCGATATCGCGGCCCTCCATCACCACACTGGTGCGGTGGCCGATCTCCCTCTGTTTGGCCACCATGGCGCGCCGTACTCCGGGAATCACGGCGATGCGGGAGGCACCGCTCGAAACCTCCGGCGTCCGTATCGCTTCGGTAACGTCCTCGCCATTCAGCCGGATACGCCCCGGCGCCAGTTCGATTTCCGCCGCCATGGCAAGCTGCTCCATACGGTGATGGTCGTCCGGGCTCGCCTTCTGCCGCAGGCCCCAGAGTGCAACGGCGCGGTACATCGCGCCGGTATCGATATACGTGAAGCCGAGCCGATCCGCCAGCCGCCGCGCGATGGTGCTTTTGCCCGCGCCGGCCGGACCGTCAATGGCCACGACTACCCTTCTGCGAGTGGAATGTGCCAAGAAATAGAATGATAGCAGGGGTGCGCCGGCCGCTATGCCAACGTCTTCGGAAGCCTTCGATCGCCTGGTGGCGCAGGCATGCGCGCGCATTCCGGCACGTTTCCGCAAACGGCTGGAAAACGTTGCCATCATGGTCGAGCCGGAGCCGTCTCCGGCGCAGCTGGCGCGCTCCGGCGTCCGCCGAGGCGGCACGCTCCTCGGCCTTTACGAAGGCCGCCCGCTGCCTCAGCGCAGCGTCTTCGAGCCGTACGCCATGCCCGACCGCATTACCATCTTCCAGGGACCGCACGAGCGCCTGGCGCGCAGTCCCGAGCATCTGGCCCGGATGGTCGAGGACACGGTCTGGCATGAGGTGGCGCATTATTTCGGTTTGAACGAGCAGGAAGTGCGGCGGGCGGAGAGCCGAAGGCGAGCCCAGCCGTGAGCGCCCCCTTTTCCGAGCCGCGAGCGTAAGCGAGCGATTCGTGACTTGAGGTCAGCCCCGCTAATTCGGCGGCGGCGGAGGCGGTGGCTCGTTCGGCGGCGGGAAGCCCATACCGCCCACGCCGCCCGGCGCTCCGCCCGTGGTGCCCTGCGCCGTGCCAGTCCCGTTGGAAGAAGCCCCGCTGGGCGCAGCCCCGAAGCCCCCGGAATTGCCGAAACCCGTGTTGCCGAAACCCGAATTGCCGGGACCCGAACTGCCGAAACCGCTGTTGCCGAAGCCTGAATTACCAAAGCCCGTGTTGGAATTCGACATCTGTCCGGCGGGCGTTCCGACTTGCGTGGCCGGCGTGCCGATCTGCGTGCCCCCCGGCGTACCCACGGTCCCGGTCAACGGATTGGGCAGCGGCGGCACCTTGGTCGGGTCGAAGACAAACTCCCACAAGCCGTAATTCTTCTGTTTGTTGTAAACCATGATGCTGTCTTCGTCAGCCTTGCTGGCGAAGCCGGCGATCCCGCCACCCAGCGTGGATAAGCCGTTGGTATTGGTGGTCGGCATGCCTTGCGGGCGCGGACTGGTGAGGCCCAGCATATTCGCCAGGGCCGCGCCGTTGGGCGTCTGTGCCTGCTGCATCGCGCCTGCCGTGCCCGGCGGCATGAAGCCGGGAGTGGTCATGCCGGGCTGCTGCATGTTCGGCGGGGTATTGAGGCCTCCGGGTAGGGAAGAGCCGCCGTTCGGGGAAATCCCCGAAGGGATCCCGGCCTGCGTGCCGGTGGAACCGGAGGATGACGAGGACCCGCCCAGGTACGATCCGCCGCCGCCCAGGTACGATCCACCGCCCCCCAGGTAACCCGAACCGCTGTTGCCGGTGCTTGCGCCGGTATTTGCGGCGCCGAAACCCGACGTCCCCGGCATCGCCGGAATGCTCCCGCCAAACTGCGTCGGGTAAATTTGTCCCGGCTGCCCGGGAGCCGCCGGCATTCCGGGCACTCCGGGGATGCCGGGAATCCCCGGAACACCCGGCGTGCCGGGGACACCCGTCTGTCCCCCGTTGGCGGTCGTGGTCGAGCCGGGCGGGGTCGGAGCATATCCGGGAGGTGAACCCGGAATGGTGGCGCCCGGATTATTGGGATCGGTCGTGCCGCTTCCCGTGCCGGCGCCCGTCCCCGCAACCGGGAGGCCATCGCTCGCACGATGCCGCGTGGCCAGGTTAGGGGCGCTCGCCTGGTTCGGGTTGCTGTTATCCAGACCCAGACCGGCCACCTGCCCAACCGTTTGCCCGATGGCGGTAGTCTGGTCCTTCTGCTGGTTCTGCTGCTGCTGAGTCTGGACTTTGGAATCAGTCAGCACGCCGTTCTGCATGTGGATGAGCCGCCACTCGTCCTTGCCCGTCATGGGGTCGATGTAGCGGCGGCGCAGAAAATGGCGGTTGTTGGTGTTCTCCAGATCCTCGATTTTGGCCGGATAGTGGTTGAGCGCGCGCACGTAAACCTGCAACGCACGCTTGTACTGCTCACCTCGCTCCACCAGCAGTTCTTCCTTCTGCCGCTGCGTCTCGAACGCAATCCGCGGGATTTCTTTGTACAGGGAAAGCGCCAGCAGCGCCGCCATCAGCAGCACCAGCAGCAGGGCAAAGCCCGATTCATCGCGGCGGCGACGCTTCACAACGCGGAGACGCCGGGGAGCCGGAGGGCGTGCCGAGTCTCTTTCCCTTGGCATATTCTCCGCGTGCTCCGCGGCTTCGCGTCGAATCGAGGTCCGCTCCATTTACGCCGGCCCTTCCGCCGTCAGCGGCACGGATTGCTCCCGCTTGGCGTTCAAGTCCTCCAGCACCACCGACGCCGGCCCGATCCGCACCACCCGGTATTTCCGTTCCAGCGTGTCGCCTTCGCCCGCCAGCAGAATCTCATCGCCGTCCATGAAATAGCCCATGCGCTTGCCGTTGACGGACGCTTGGGAAAACCCGTAGAACTTGACCGTGATCGGCGGCGGGGGCGGCGGGCCGGGAGGAGGTGGCGGCGGCGCCGGCGGCTTCGGTCCGTAAAATTTGTGCAGCGCCACAATCGGCTCGGGCCCCGCCAGCTTAGCCACTTCCTTTGGCGCCTCCTGCGAAAACTGGAAAAGGTTGCGGGTACCTCCTGTCAGCCCGACCTGCTGCACCTTGGCAAACAACTCCAGCTTGAGCGTTGGATCGATTTTTATCGGGTCCGGCCGGTCCTCCAGGCGCTTGGCCAGGTAGACCGGATGGAATTCCTCGGAATGGCTGCGCGAGGCGGGCGCGCGCTCCGTGCGCTGTGCGGGAGCCGGCGCCGGCGCCATCTCGGGCGGCACGGCCGCTTCCGCTGCGGACGTCCCGCCCGCAGGCGCCGGCACAGCCGATGGCCCCGAGAGGACGTTGGTATAGACAAAATACCCGGCAATCGCCAGCAGTGCGATCAGAAAGTAAACTTTCTTCTTGTCGTCCGTGCCGGCCGTCATGACGCCGCTCCTGCCGACGCCCGCACGAAGGTGTCGATTTTTAAGGTCACGTTCAGCGCCTGGCCGGTGGCGGGCGCTGGCATGCCCCGTCCTCCCGCCTGCGCCTGTACCTGCGGCGCCGCTGCCTGCAGATTTTCGATGATCATGAAGCGCGGCGATTTGTCCAGCAGGTTTATGAATTTGGTGAGATTGGCGTAAGAACCTTCAAAACCCACCTGTGTGGTGAGCATTTCCAGCGTGTCGCTTCCCTCGATGGGTTCGCGGTTCCACGTCGCCTGCCCCATTTTGACACCCGCTTCCTTCGCCGAAGCATTCAATTCGCTGACGATCATCTCTCCGGTGCTGCCCGTAAACGTGAAATACTTGCCGAGGAAGCTGTCGCCTTCCGTTCGCGCCTTCTCCACCTTCTCCACCAGTTGCCGGTTGCGTGCCACCCGCGCCTGGAGTTGCGTCAACTGCGCGGTGAGCGATTGCCGCTGCGCTTCCAGGTCGGCCGCCGATCCCCCGAAGGGCTTGAACGCGACAATGGCCGCTGCCAGATTCGCCGCCAGCAGCACGCCGATCACGCCGCGCATCGCCACCCGCGGATCTTTCAAACTCACCGCCGCCAGGTTAAAGCTTTTGGGCATATTCCACGCTCACTCGATACCGGTACAGCGGCTCCGACTGGCTCGGGTTCTGCTGCAATTTAGGATCCGGGTTGGCAAACGGCGCCTGCTGCATCGCCTTCAGCATGCTGATGACCGGCTCGTATGACTCCGCGGCTACCTGCATATCCAGCATCACGCGATTCTGCGCGTCCACGATGGGATGAATCTGGATCACGCGCACGTTGTACGGAACCACCTTCTCCAAATCGGCGAAGATGCGCGTCCAACTGATCCCCTTGCGCAGCAGCAAATCGTTCAGAAACACGCTGCGCTCCAGCACCTCCGCATTTTCCGGCTTGCGGAGAACGCCGTCCAGCCGCGCCTGTTGCGCCGTCACCTGGCGGATCTGCGAATGCAGCCGGTTGATTTCGCGGTGGACGTCGGCCAGTTGGGCATTGTCGGCCATCGCCAGCCAAATCAGCACGCCGAGCGTGCCGACCAGTAGCAGGCTGACCGCGATGGACGCTGCCAACATGGCACGATCGCGGCGGAATGGCTGGCTGGCGAGATTGATGGGGATGCGCATTACGTATTCTCCCCGCTCACCCGGCGGGATCCTGCCACCGATTCTCGGAACGGGACCTGTCCGCCGGCTCCAGCCGCACTGCTCGCATAGGCCGCTACCGGCTCATGCCAGCCCTCCGGCTGCCGGCCGATTGCGCGCAGATAGCCGAGCAGTCCGGCGTTGCTCTCTCCCGGCATGCCCACCGCGGCGCGGAGCGGCTCCGCGGGCACGCCCAACTCACCGCTGAAACGCGCCGCCACCGCTTCCGTCTGGCCGCCGAACCCGCACAGCAGCAGCCGCTCGGCTTTGCCCCCCAGGTTGTCTTCCACGTAAACGAAGGTCGGCAGCAGCACCGCCGCCACATCCTCCAGGTCTCTCGCCGACAGCTCGATCGAGCGCGTCAGCTTGAGCACGCCCTGCTGGCGCACCAGCACCGAAAGCGTGTGGCCGCTGAGCTTCGCCAGCACGCTGAGCCCTTCTGCGGGCGCCAGATCCAGCGCCGCGAGCGAGGACGTAGTCACCAGGCCCGTGTTCATGCCCAACGCGCGGAACGGCGCCTCGTAGCGCGCGATCACTTCGAGCGGCGCCACCACTACCACCACGTCCCATTTCTTTCCGCCCGCCGCCTGCGCGAAGAAGCTCAGCGCGGCCGATTCCACATCGAAGGGAACACTGCGTTTCACCCGGAAGCGCACTAGCGAGGCCTGCTCCTTGGCGTCTGACGGGAAGCTGTCGAAATCCAGCACCGTCATGCGCGTCGCGTAGTCGGGCAAAATCAACGCCACATCCTTGCGCTTCCGCCCCGCCGCGGCGGAACTCGCCGCCGCCCGTACCGCGGCCGCAAAGTCATCCATATCGACCACGTTATCCCTCAGCGGCGATACCGAGAGCGTGCCCGGCTTGAGCGGCTGGAAATCCAGCTCCGCATGCGCCCCTATCCGCGCCGACGCAATCCCCGCCTCCGAGATTTCGAACGCCATCGCGGGAGGAGGTTCCCGCAATAACGACTTGATCCTGTCTAGAAACACGTGGCCTCGGTTCTGGGGGCCAGGGGCGAGGGGCCGGGGGCCGGGCAAACCATCCCCTCACCCGGCCCTTTTCCCATGGCCCGCAGCCACAGCTTCTTCTGTTTAACACCTTCGCGTACGGCGCCACGGTACGAGGCAGCATGCACGCTGCCCGGTCCCTGGCCCCCGGCCCCTGTTTCCTATCCTTCAATGAACGTCACCTTGTTGATCTCTCGCAGCGTGGTCACCCCCGCGCGCATCTTGTTTACGGCCGATTCCCGCAAAAACGTCATGCCGTCTTCGCGGGCGGCGCGCTTGATCTCGGAGGTCGGCCGCTTGTCCAGAATCATTTCCCGGATCCGATCGGTCAGGTCGAGAAGCTCATGAATGGCCGAACGGCCGCGAAAACCCGTGCCGCCGCATTCGAAACATCCCGCGCCCTCGTAGAGCGGTACGTCCCGCCATTCCTGAGGGTTCAATCCGCTTTCGATCAGCATCCCATCGGGATGCTGCACCCGCCGCCGGCAATGCTCGCAGATCACGCGCACCAGCCGCTGCGCCAGAATGCAGTTCAGGGCGGAGACGAAATTGTACGCCTCCACGCCCATGTTCAGAAACCGCCCCAGCACGTCCAGCACGTTGTTGGCGTGGACCGTCGTGAAAACCAGGTGGCCCGTCAGGGCAGAGTTGATGGCGATCTGCGCGGTTTCCTGGTCGCGGATTTCGCCCACCATGATCTTGTCCGGATCGTGGCGCAGAATCGATCGCAGCCCGCGCGCGAACGTCAGCCCCTTCTTCTCGTTCACCGGAATCTGCGTAATGCCCTTGATCTGGTATTCCACCGGGTCTTCGATGGTGATGATCTTGTCTTCGTCGTTCTTGATTTCGCTCAGCGCGGCATACAGCGTGGTGGTTTTGCCCGATCCGGTCGGCCCGGTCACCAGCACCATTCCGTATGGCTCCAGGATGTAGCGCCGGAACTTGACCAGGTCGCTCTCCGCGAATCCCACCACGTCCAGCGACAGCTTGGCGAACTTCTCGCTCATCGATTCTTTATCGAGCACGCGCAGGACGGCGTCTTCGCCGTGAATGGTCGGCATGATGGAGACGCGGAAATCGATCAGCCGGTTCTTGTAGCGCACGCGGAAACGGCCGTCCTGCGGCACGCGCTTCTCGGCGATATCCAGTTCCGACATCACCTTGATGCGCGAAATGATGGTCGACTGCCAGTCCTTGGCGATCGGCGGCATGGCATAGTGCAGCACGCCGTCGATGCGGTACTTGATGGCCACTTCCTGGTCGCGCGATTCGATGTGGATGTCGCTCGCCCGCCGCTCCAATGCGTTGAAGATGGTGGTGTCGACCAGCTTGATCACCGGCGCGATGTCGGCGTCCGCGGCGGTCAGCTTGTCGATCGAGAGCGTTTCGTCCTGCTCGCCCTCTTCCGCCACCACGTCCAGCGCGAAGCCTTCCGTGACCTCTTCCAGCACGCGCTGCGATTGCTCGGTCTTCTTGAGCAGCTCGGCGATCTGCGCCAGCGTGGCTACCTTCACCCGCAGCTTTTTGTTCAGCAGCAGGCTGAGCTCGTCGATCAGGTTCAGGTTGCGCGGATCGGAAAGGGCGATCTCCAGCGTCCCGTTGCTGGCCCGCATGGGCACGAAGTTGTAGCGGAACATCAGATCCACCGGAATGGACCGGAACAGATCGTGATCGATGGCCGTCTCGCGCAGGTCCACGTACTCGCAGCGGTACCGTGCCGCGATTGCCTTCGCCTGCTCCGCTTCCGCCGCCGGATCCCTTGGCCGTGCCTTATCGACTGTCGCCATTCAAATCCTCGGGGGCCAGGGACCGGGACCAGGGGCCGGGGAAGGATACGCTTCCACCGATCCTGGCCTCAAATCCCGAGCCATTCAATTCCTTCAGGAGCGGCTCCCGGCGCCACGAAGCGGGTTGGTTCCCCGGCCCATGGCCCCAGGCCCCCGGCCCCTATCGAATCGTATCCGCCAACGAAAAAATGGGCAGATACAACGAAATCAATACAAACGCCACGAAGCAGCCCATCACGATCATGATGGCGGGCTCGATCAGCGACATCGTCGCCGTCATCTTCGTGTTCACATCCTCTTCAAAAAATTCTGCCACGCTGGTGAGCATCGCCGGCAGCGCGCCCGTCGATTCCCCTACTTCGATCATATCGGTTGCCAGGCCCGGAAAGAGGTTGGAGGCGCGCAGCGACCCCGAAAGCGGCTGCCCTTCCCGTACGTTCTTGCCCGCTGCTGTAATCGCCCGCTTCAGCAGCGGAGTGTTGAGCGAATCGGCGGCGGTTTCCATCGCCTGCACCAGCGGAATCCCGCCTGTCAGCAGCGTTCCCAGAATCCGCGCCAGTTGCGCCACCTGGTACTTGATCCACATCTCCCCGGCAACCGGCATTCTCAGCTTCACCCGGTCTACCCGTTCCCGCCCGGACTCCGTCCGCGACCACCACCGGAACAGGAAAATCCCGCTGATCAGCGCGGCGGCGAAGGCAACAATGTAGTTGCGCGCCGCGGTGCCGAGCGCGATCAGGAATACTGTCATCGCCGGCAGCTTGGCCTGCATGCTGGTATAGAGCGTGGCGAAGGTCGGCACCACATAGGTGACCAGAAACACCATCAGAAGGATCACCAGCACGATCAGCACGCAGGGGTAAATCAGCGAGGCCACGATCTTCTTGCGCACCGCCAGCGCCGTCCGCTGGTAGCTGATATACCGGTCCAGCACTTCCACCAGGCTGCCGCTTTTTTCCCCGGCCATCACCGAAGTCACGTACATTTTGGGGAAGATGCTCTGCTGGCGAAACGCCTCGGAAAGCAGCGTGCCGCCGCGTACTTCATCGCGGACGGCTTTGATGTAGGGGCCGAGTTTGGGATCGGTCAACCGCTCGGAAAGCAGGTCGAGCCCCTTGAGGATCGGCAGGCCGGCGCGGATCAGCGTCACGAACTGCTGGTTGAAAATGAGGAACTTCTCCAGGTTCAGCTTTTTCCGGCCGCCGAAGATTCCTGCCGAGCGAATCCCCGCAGCCATGGTCTTCGGCTTGACCGAATAAACCAGGAATCCCTGCTGTGAATACCGTTCCCGCAGTTCCTTCTCGCTGCCCGCGGTCGCCACCTGCTGGTGGACCTGCCCGCGCCCGTCCGCGTACTTGAGGACGAAATCAGCCACGGGAAAACCTCGCGAGGGGCCGGGGGCCGGGGGCCAGGGACCAGGGAAGGGTGCGGTCTGTCCGAACGTGACCGCATCTCCGCTGGCTTCCCGAAATTCGCTCGACCGGCACCCCGGCACCGCGCACGGGGCGCATCTCCCCGGCCCCGATTCTCACCGCCCCGCCTCCACCAGCTCCGCCCCTTTCGGCATCTGGAACTGAAAAAGCCCGTCGGCCAGCGGCGGATCCACCTTCTCCTGGTTGAAGGTAAAGTCGAGGATCGATTTGTCGTAACCCGTCACTTTGACTTCCCGAATGATGTTCTCCGGCGTCACGACGAATTCCACGTTCGAATAGGGCAGATTCTCGGTCCGGGGCTCCGCCGTGATACGCGTGAAATTGCCGTCCGGCTTGCTCTGCAGGTTGCGGAACTCCTTATCGAAGTGCAACTTACCGAGCAAAAAGGCGAGCGGCGCACGCATATCCTCGGTTTCCTGGAACTTCATCTTCTCCACCCGGTTTTCGGCCGGGGTGTAGAGCCAGAGCATCTTGCCGTCGGAAAGAAAGAGCTTGCCGGCGGGCTGCGAATAGTCCCAACGCATCCGACCCGGCTTGCGGAGCAGGAGCTTGCCACTCTCCGTGCGCCGGGCATGGCCGGGCGGCGTATATTGTTCCGTAAAAAGGACTTCGAGCGTCTTGGCGTGGTTGTAGCGAGCTTCCACTCCCTTGAGAAGGGTATCCAGCGGCGCGCCCGCCGCAAGAGCGCACACCGCCAGCAGCCCGATGCTAAACCTGAAATGGCCCACATTGGTTTGACGCAGCCGGCCCCCGAAGCGTGTATAACTTCTGGGATAAGCCCTGCCTACGCCATGCCTTCCCCGCCCTCGGAACCGGGAAATTCCTTATATAATGGCAGCCGCCAGGGTTCGGACCACCTTTCCGGCCCGCCTGGAAGGGGGGACCCAGATGAAACGACGAGATTTTCTTTTTTGCTCCGCGGTGGCGGCCACGACCGCCGTCCGGCGCGGGCGCGCTCAGGGCGGCTCCAAATCGGCCAAGCTCGCGCGCTGCGGCTCCATGACCGGCAATTTCGATCACAAACTGGCGGCGACGCGCGACCTGAGCCAGCCGACCAAGCCCGGCGAGCTCGACCTCATGGATTTTCCGGAGATGCTGGCCGACCGCTTCAGTCTCCATAACATCGACCTGTCGCAATACCACCTTCTCTCGCTGGAGCCTGCCTACGTCAAGAAATTTCGCGACCGCGTCCACCAGGCGCACTCCCGCCTGATCAACATGTGCCTGGAACTGGACCCCAAGGGTTATTCGGGCACCGTCAGCGTCTGCTCGCCCGATCCGCAAATCCGGGCGAAGGCGATCCAAGACACTAAGAAATGGGTCGATGTAGCGGCCGCGCTCCATTGCCCGAGCCTGATGCCCAACCAGGGCACGTTCCCCGAGGACACCACGGCAGCCACGGCGGCGCTGCACGAAGTGGGTGAATACGGCCGGAAGCGGAACGTGGCCATCCTGCTGGAGCCGCGCGGCCGCTCCACGGTGGATGTGCTGGTCGAGGTGATCAAGGCGGCGGGGATTAACGCCAACCCCGATATCGGCAATTTTCCCGATGAGGAAACCGCCGAACGCGGCCTGCGCATGCTTTACCCGCTCGCCAAGACCATTAGCCACGTGAAGTTCAATCCCCGGCGCAATCTGGACTTCGCCAAGGCGATCCAGATCTCCAAGCAGATGGATTTCCAGGGGACCTACGATCTCGAAGCCGGCGAAGCCACAATGCAGGATGTCCTCGACAAGCTGCTGGAAAATCTATGAGGACCGCCCGTTTCGCCGCGGTGGCGGCCGTCCTTGCCGGCACGGCCGCCGCGCAGCCGGCCCACACCACCTGGAGCGACTATCTCGGCGCGGCGGATTCCTCTCATTACTCCGCCCTCAGCCAGATCAATCGTTCTAATGTCGATAAGTTGCAGGTTGCCTGGAGTTACAAGACCGGCGATAATTCGACTTATGTCTTCAGCCCGCTGGTGGTCGGCAAGACCATGTATGTCCTGGCCAAAAGCGGGGCGCTGGTCGCCCTGAATGCGGCCGATGGTACGGAGGTCTGGACCCACAAATTCGCCGACTTCCCCAATCCCTACTCCAGCCGCCCGGGCACCGCGCGGCTGGGCAACCGCGGCATGAATTATTGGGAAAGCAAGGACGGCTCCGACCGGCGGCTCCTCATCGCCGTGAACAACTACCTGGAAGCCATCGACGCCCGCACCGGCGCCGCCATCGAATCCTTCGGGGACCACGGACGCGTGGACCTCAAAATCGGCCTCGGGCGCGATCCCAAAACCATCCGCCGTATTCAGTCCAACACCCCCGGCCGCGTGTTTGAGAACCTCCTCATCCTCGGTTCCTCCACCGGAGAAGAGTACCTCTCGCCGCCCGGCGACCTGCGCGCCTACGACGTCCGTACGGGCAAAATGGCGTGGATCTTCCACACCGTCCCGCACCCCGGCGAGTTCGGCTACGACACCTGGCCGAAGGACGCCTGGAAGTATATCGGCGGCACCAATACCTGGGGCGAAATCACCGTCGACGAAGCACGCGGCATCGCCTACTTTCCCCTCGGCTCTCCTACTTACGACTTCTATGGCGCCGACCGCAAGGGAGCCAACTTATTCTCGGATTGCCTGCTCGCCCTGGATGCCCGCACCGGCAAATACCTCTGGCATTATCAACTGATCCATCACGACTTATGGGATTACGATGCGACTACCGCTCCCCAGTTAGTCACCATTCAGCATGACGGCAGGAAGGTGGATGCCATCGCCGAGGCCAGCAAGCAGGGATTTCTCTATGTATTCGACCGCGTGACGGGCAAGCCGCTGTGGCCGATTGTCGAAAAGCCGGTGCCGCAGTCCCGTGTTCCCGGCGAAGCCTCCTGGCCTACGCAGCCTTTTCCGACCGCCCCCGCGCCCTTCGCCCGGCAGAAATTCACGCCGGACGATCTGGACAGCTTCTTCCTCACGCCGGAGGAGCGGGCGCAGTGGAAAGACCGCCTGCTGAGCGCACGCAACGACGGCCTGTTCACCCCTCCGGACCTGGAACAGGAAACCGTTTACATGCCTGGCCACAACGGCGGCGCGAACTTTTTCGGCTCGGCCGCCGATCCCACCATCGGTGCGGTCTACGTGGTGGCCAAGAATGTTCCCGTGCTGATGAAGCTCAGCGCCAAAGCCGGCGGAGGAGGTAATCCCAGCGCGGCCGCGGCGACGCCCGCACAGTTCGGGCGCGCTGTCTATCAGCGCAATTGCCAGACCTGCCACGGCGAAAACCTAGAGGGCGGCATGGGGCCCTCGCTCCAGAGCGTAGTCAAGCAGCGCGGCGCGCGGGAAACGCTCGCCTTCATCAACGCGGGCGAGGGAGAAATGCCGGGCTTCAGCAGTCTGCCGGATAACGCGCTGGAGGCGGTCGTCACCTTCCTCGGGGATCCCGCGGCGGCTCCGGCGGCCACGCAGCCGAACATTCAAGCTCCCACCGCCGAGTTGCCATACCCGAAAGGTGCGGATGCGCCGAAGGTCCGCTATTACGGGCACGGCGGCCTGGCGCCCACGGTGATCAGCCCGCCGTGGTCCACGCTGACGGCCTACGATCTGAATACCGGCGCCATTCGATGGCAGGTGCCGTATGGCGATGCGCCGCAGGCCGGACCGAGCGAAATGGAGCGCGGCAGCCTGTTCCAGCGCAGCGGCATCGCGGTCACGGCCGGAGGCCTGATCTTCTTCTCCGGCAACGAGGGCAAGCTGCGCATTTTGGACAAAGAAGCCGGGAAGGAACTGCGGGTGATGGACCTGCCGCGCGGTTCGCAGGGCGTTCCGGCGGTCTATGAAGTAAATGGGCGCGAGTTCGTGGCATTCAATGCCACCGGGTCGTTTGCCGGCTTCGGCTCGGACGGGCCGCCGGCCAACAACGCCGCGGGCGAAGGCAAAGCACCCGGCGCCTACGTCGCATTCGCGTTGCCCCAAACGGCCGGCAAATAATGATCGATCTGCCCGCGCCGCTAGTGAAAAAGAAATAAACCGGGATCCAAACGGAGCCGCAACCGAAAGGGAGCGGTCTCGGCACAACCGGGACGCCACAGCAGCCGACGTCCGTCCCAGGGCCGCGCGACGCCGTCTACTTGCCCGGGTTGAACCGCACGATCACGTGATTCGGGGGAATCCAATCGTCCCCGGTAGGGCTGAGCGGCGAGACGGAAGACCTGAAAATCAATGTGCAATGAATGGAACACTATACTGTTAGCCGAAGGAAACGCGAACCAAGGCCCGCGGTGGGAAGCGAATCATTTCCACGGCGGGCCACTGATGGAAGACAAACGTGTCTGTCAGACGAGACAGCGTGTCTCGTTTCGGTCCGGAACGCTCACGCCACCGTGCGCATCGTCGCAACTGTGATCGCGGTGGTCGGTTTGGGCTCGGTGTTCAGAAATTTCTGGAATTCCAGGAAATGGGGTGCGGAGAGATGGGCCTGATGCGCGGCCGAATCCTGGAAGGTTTCATAGAGCAGGAACTTCCCGGGGTTCTCGGGATCGCGGCTGAGCTCGTAGATGACGCAGCCGGGCTCCCTGCGGGAGCCGGCTCGCACCGCCGTCAGTGCCTGCAATAATTCCTTTTCGCGGCCGGGCGCGGCCTCAAAGTGAACGTCGAACACAATCTGATCTGCCATCGGATTTGCACCTCAGTCTGAAATTGGAGCCGGCGGTTGGCGCGGACCTGACGAGTATATCGCACTACCGGCGCCGCCCTTCCGCACCGGTAGGAATTCGGAATCAGGCTCTCTGCTTATGCGAAGGCATGGGCAGCGTGACGCCTATCGGTTTCATAGCCGCGGACCAGGTGAATCACCAGGAGGTCGAAGAAGGGCCCCATGCGGCGCACCAGCTGGCCTTCGGCATACAGGGCGAGGGAATCTGGATCGATGCCCTGGTTGTCCAAAAAATCGATCATGTTGTCT
>DATJMP010000082.1:0-2673 GCA_035508655.1 Bryobacteraceae bacterium | reverse complement strand
AGTCGCAGCCATGGAAGCCGCGTTCTTCGAAGGTGTGTCCCTTACCTCGCTGGCCGATGCCATTGCCCGTTACCAATCCGTGGGCAATTGGGAAGGAGGCATCGAAATCCCCCGCGATCTCTACGAGCAGGCTCTCACCGTATTCGAATCCGCCGGGGCCATCTCCCGCCGACACCCCTACGAAGAAGTGGTCGGCTGACTTGCCTTGCCCTCCCGGCGGCCTGCCATTATAGTAGGAAGCTATCATCATGAGACTCGCACCTTTCGCCTGCCTGACCTTCCTGTTCGCTTCATCCGTGTCAGCCCTTCACGCACAAAACGCTTGCAAGGGCGATCCCAATCGCTGGCAATCCATATTCGACGGTAAGGATCTCAGCGGTTGGAAGCACGTCGGTCCCGGCAACATGACCGTCGAAGACGGTCTCATCCACACGCACGGCGGAATGGGCCTGCTCTATTGGACTGGCGGCCCCGTGGGCGATTGCTCCATCCGCGTGGTCTGGCACATGCGCGATGAAAACGATAATTCCGGCGTCTTCGTCCGCATTCCGCTCGAGCCACGGGAGCAGTGGATGCCCGTCCACTACGGCTACGAAGTCCAGATCGACAACCACCCCGAGCGCTCCAAGACACCCGAAGACGAATACCACGTCACCGGCACTCTCTATTCGCTCACCAAACCTCTGGCTTTCCCCGGCAAGCCGGGCCCGCAGTGGAACACCATGGAGATCACGCTCGATGGCCCGCACACTCTTGTTTTCGTCAACGGCGTGAAAGTCACCGATTATCACGAAGGCGATCCGGTCCCCGACCGCAAATTCGATTTCGAGCCGCAGCGCGGTCCCCGTCCCAACCTCGGCTACATCGGCCTGCAGAACCACAGCGACCACGACATCGTCTTCTTCCGCGAAGTCAGCCTCAAGCCGCTGAAGAAGTAACCCGTGCCGGTTGCGTGCCTCCGTGCCGCGCACTACCATGGCCGCTATGCAAGGCCAGTGGTGGTCCCTTTTCCTGGCTTGGTCTGCGGCTCTGGCGCAGACCGCACCCCCGGTCCCGGCGGCGAAAGCCGCGGCGCCTCTCCCCGCCATCCAACGCCACGGCGCCATCGCGCAGATGATGGTCGATGGCAAGCCGTTTCTCATGCTCGCCGGCGAGCTCCACAATTCCAGTGCCTCCAGCATAGACTACATGAAGCCTGTCTGGCCGAAGCTCGAAGCCATGCACCTCAACACGGTCATCGGCACCGCCTCCTGGGAACTGGTCGAGCCGCAGGAAGGCAAGTTCGATTTCACGCTCGTGGACGACCAGATCCGCCAGGCCCGTGCCCGCCACATGCGTCTCGTCCTGATCTGGTTCGGCACCTGGAAGAACGCCAACGCCAGCTATACGCCGCTCTGGGTCAAGAAGGATTTTCGGCGCTTTCTCCGCGTCCAGTCCCGCGACGGCGTTGCCCGCGAGGAACTCACTCCTCTCGGCGAGCAGTCTCTCGCCGCCGATGCCAAAGCTTTCCGTGCCCTCATGCGCCACATCCACGCCGTCGATCCCCAGCACACCGTGATCATGATGCAGGTGGAAAACGAAACCGGCAAAGTCGGCGACAGCCGCGACCGCTCGCCTATCGCCGAAGCTGCCTGGAACGGGCCCGTCCCCGCCGCCCTTATGAACTACCTTTCGGAAAACAAGTCCCGCCTCCTGCCCGAGCTCACGAAGGTCTGGGCCGTCAACGGATTCAAAACCTCCGGCACTTGGCCCGAGGTTTTCGGCACCGACGCTTACGCCGACGAGGTCTTCATGGCCTGGCACATCGCCCGCTATGTCGGCAAGGTAGCCGAAGCCGGCAAAGCCGAACTGCCAATCCCGATGTACGCCAATGCCTGGCTCGTGCAGAATGACGAGCAGCTTCCCGGCGGATACCCCAGCGGCGGTCCCGTCTCGCGCGTGCACGATATCTGGCGCGCCGCCGCTCCGCAGCTCGATCTGCTTGCCCCCGATATCTATATCGACGATTTCCGCGGCGTCTGCGCCAGCTACACCCGCTCCGGCAATCCTCTCTTCATCCCCGAATCGCGCGCGTCAGTGCCCAACCTGTTCTGGGCCATAGGGCGCCATGCCGCCCTCGGCTACTCGCCCTTTGGCATCGAAAGCCTTCCCGAGGACACGCCGCTCGCCGCCGCGTATCAAACTCTTGAAGGCCTGATGCCTCTGCTCGCGAAATATCAGCCGGAAGGCCAAGTCGTACCCGTTGTACAGGAGTCGGCCGGGCAGAAAACCCAATCCGTCTCTGTTGGCGGCTACCGGCTGAATTTCACCTTTGGCTCATCCGGCCGCGCTCCCGCGCCAACAACCCCGCGTCCCGCTCCGCCCGAACTCGGCTACGCCCTTGTCATCCACACCGCGCCCGATGAATTCGTTCTCGTCGGCCAGGGCGTCTCCATGACTCCGGCTGCCGACGGCCCCGGTCCCACGCTCGCCGGTTTCGGAACCATCGACGAAGGCCATTACGAAAAAGGCGTCTGGATTCCCGGACGCCGCATCAACGGCGACGAGAGCAACGGCGGCACGCGTGCCATTCTCCGCGGTCCCGCCCCTGGCACGTTGAAAGTCAAGCTCTATCATTACCAATGAATCCGCGGGGAAGGCGACGGCGGGGGATTAACTATGCCTTCGCCGTCT
>DATJMP010000081.1:0-8599 GCA_035508655.1 Bryobacteraceae bacterium | reverse complement strand
CGTCATGTCGAGGGCCGCCGGGAAAAAGATGGCGGGGTCGGGTGCGGCGACCGCGGTCTGGCTGCCGCTCCGGAAGGGTCGGAGGACAGTCGCGCCGGAAAAATGAAAGTCGGCGGGGAGCACGCCCACCACCTGACGCGAAACGCCGCGAAGGCGGATGGTCGCGCCGATCGCGCCGGGATCGCCGTGAAACAGGCTCTGCCACAGCGGATAAGTCAGGACGGCAACGTTGTCGTGGCCGGGAACGCCGTCCTCGGGCCGAAACGTGCGGCCGAGGAGGGCATGCACCTGGAGAACGTCGAAAAAGTTGGGAGTGGCGGCCACGGTGTTCGTGAGGCGCGGATGTTCCGCGCCCAATGTGAATCCCGCGGCGCCGTACTGCAAGGACGTCAGGGAGCTGAAGGCAGTGGCGCGGCGGCGCCAGAGCTCGGCGTGCCGGGGATTGGGTCCGACCGCATCATCTCCCAGAAACCGGACGCGTTCCCAGCAGGCCACCAGGTGCCCGCTGTCACGAAACGCGAGCGGCTTGAGCAGCACCGAGTCCACGACCGTGAAGACCGCCGTGCTCGCGCCGATCCCCAAGGCCAGGGTCAGAATGGCGGTTGTCGCGAAGCCGGGGCTCTTGCGGAGGGTACGGGCGGCATAGCGCAGCTCCTGAAAGATGGTGTCCCAAAGCGTCCAGCCCCAGATGGAACGGACCTCCTCTTTTACCCAGGTCACGTTGCCGAAGGCCCGCCGGGCGGCATAGCGGACCTCCTCGGGCGGAAGGCCATTTTCCTGCTGCTCCTGGGCCTCCAATTCCAGGTCGGAACGGAGTTCACGCTCCAGATCGCGCTCGCGGTTTTTGTGAAATCGCCAAAACATTACTCGTACCTCAGGGCTACCATCGGATCGACGTGAGACGCGCGGCGGGCCGGAATCCAGGCGGCGCCGGCGGCTACCAGAAGCATGAGCACGATAGCGCCGATGAGGCTGGCGAGATCGTTCGGTTTGACGCCATACAACAGTTTTTTCACCAGTCCGGTCAGCGCCAGGGCGCATGGGATGCCGGCCAGCACGCCCAGTGCTGCCAGGTAGAGGCTTTGCCGCAGGACGAGCCATTGGACGTCGCCGCGGCGTGCGCCGAGCGCCATGCGGATGCCCACTTCGGATGTCCGGCGCGCCACCGAAAACGCCATCACACCGTAGAGACCGATCGCGGCCAGGACGAGGGCCATCACGCCGAATGTGGTGACCAGCGTGCCAAACATGCGCTCGGTGCCGAGGGATCGGTTGACCTGGTCCTGCTCAGTCCGGACCTGCGCCACCGGCAGATTCGGATCCACGCCGGCGACGGCCTGGCGTACGGCGGAAACGATGGACATCGGGGCAAGGCGCGTCCGGACCATGAACACCATGTTGCTGTCGCCAGGCGGACGGAGCGCAAACGGCATGTAGGCGGTGGGCGGGACCGTTGCGCGCACGCCCTGGTAATGGGCGTCCCGGGCCACGCCGACGATCGTCATCGGCTGCGGGGAATCGCCGTCGCGCCCCCAATCGGGCGGGTAGAAGATCCGGCCGATGGGGTTGATGCCCGGCAGATATCGGCGGACGAAGGTTTCGTTTACGACCGCGCTGCGGCCGGGATGGTCGAAATCCTGCGCACTCAAATCACGGCCGAGGAGGAGCGGGATGCGGACGTTCGAGAGGAAGGAATCGGAGCAGAAAAGAAACCACGTCGGCTTCCTGCGGGCCTCTCCGGGCAGCCGCACCCCGCCGTTGGTCACAACACCTCCAATGAGCGGCAGTTGCGACATGGCGAGCGATTCGACGCCGGGAATGGCGGTGATTCTCTCCTGGAGGCGGTGGTAGAGGGGAAGGGCTTCTGCGTGTTGGTATCCGCTGCGGCCGGGATCGGTTTGGAACGTCAAAATGTGGTCGGTGGCGAAGCCGAGATCGACGGCGGCCAGGTTCTGAAGAGTGCGAAGGAAGAGGCCGGTGCCGACCACCAGGATCAGTGAGAGCGCGATCTGCAGCGACACGAGATAACGGCCGATGGTCAGACGCGGACCCCCGCCGGCAATGGCGGCAGTCTCCTTCAAAACCGGGCTGGTGCCAAGGCGTGCGGCGCGCCACGCCGGTATCGTGCCGAACAGCAAGGCGGTGAGGAGGGTGGCGCATAGTGCGAAGGCGAGGGCGCGCGTATCGAGATGGGCGTCGAGGCCGAGGGGCACCGTGCCGGCGAGGAAATCGAGGAACAGGCGGTTCATCGGCCGTGCCAGCAGCAGGCCGGCCAGAGCGCCCAAACCCGCCAGCAGCAGGCTTTCCGTGAACATCTGGCGCGCCACGCGCCGGCGCCCCGCGCCGATCGAAACCCGCACGGCGATTTCTTTCGCACGGGCGGCGTACCGCGCGAGTAGCAGATTGGCGAGGTTCAGGCAGGCAATCAGGAGCACCAGGACGGCCGTAACCGCGAGGATGAGAATCGCCGTTTGCTTGGAGTCCCGTAGGATACTGACGCCGCGACCTCCCGGAGCCAGCGCAATTCGGATCGGGCTGGATGCCGGGATGGCGGCTCCGGTGTACGACTCGATGTGGTGCGCCAGCACAGCCTGAATGGCGGCAGCCGCGGCCTGATCCGGCACGCCCGGCTTCAGGCGGCCGAAGATCTGGACCCACCAGATATCGGGCGCAGCGATGCTGTAGTACTTGGGCCCGGTAGCGGGAACGGCGGACATCGGGACGAAAAGATCGACTTCGCGGCCTGGCAGAAGGCCCTGGAATGCGGGCGGCATCACGCCGACCACCGTAACCGGCTCGCGGTTCACCTGAATCAGCCGGCCGACGACGGCGGGATCGCCGCCGAAGCGGCGGGTCCAATAGAGATGCGTCAGCACGGCTACGTGTGGGCTTGAGGGTTGATCGTCGTCCGGCAGAATCGCGCGGCCGAGCAGCGCCTGCGCGCCCAGGCCGGTGAAGTAGTTGCCGGAAACATATTGGCCGAAGGCGAAATCGGCCGTGCCGGCGGCGGTGACGGTGAATTGGTTCTCTCCGTACGCCACCAGGTCCGAGAATTGCGGCAGCGCGCGGCGGAACGTCTCGTAAGCGGGATAAGAAAAGGAGCCATCCCAACAGCCGCCATAGTCGTCGCCCATGCAGTAGCCGCTGTGGCTGGTCATGCCGGCTGGATCGTGGGCGCCGTAGCCGTATCGGTTCCAGGTGAAAACGCGGAGCTGCTCGGGGTGCCGGATGGGGAGCGACTTCAGCAGCACCGCATCCACGATGCTGAATACACTGGTGTTGGCGCCGATGCCGATGGCGAGCGAAAGCACCGCAATGGCGGTGAATCCGGGACTCCGGCGCAGGACGCGGGCGGCGTAGCGCAGGTCCTGCACGGTGCTTTCGATCCAACTCCAGCCCCAAGTCTCACGAACGTGCTCGCGGAGGAGCGCCTGATTGCCGAGCGCGCGCATGGCGGCATAGTGTGCCTCTTCCGGCGAAAGGCCCGATTCGCGCTGCTCGGCAGTTTCCAGTTCGAGATCCGCGCGTAATTCGCGATCGAGATCCTCTTCACGTTTCCCGCGGCGCCAGCGCATGTCATGCCTCCTCGGCCGGCCACATGATGCGAGCTACCGCGCCGGTCAACTTCTTCCACTTGGACTCCTCGGCGACGAGCTGCTTCTTTCCCGCCGGGGTCAGACGGTAATACTTGAATTCGCGCTTCAGGTCTTTGGCGGCAGCCTGCCACTTGGCGGCGATCCAGCCTTTTCGTTCCAGCCGGTGGAGCGCGGGGTAGAGCGATCCGTGCTCGATTTGCAGCAGGTCTTCGGTGGTGCGCTGGATGTGTTTTGCAATCTGGTGGCCATGAGCGGGCCCGAACAGCAGAGTGCGGAGGATGAGCATGTCCAGGGTGCCCTGGAGCAGTTGCAGCCGGTCTGAGGATTCGTTCGCCATATTGACAGAAGACATTCTACCCTAAAACGGCAACGGGAGGGTAGACAGGCTACCAAGAGACGTAACGCAAGCCTCCCGGCTTACGATGCCGGCGTTCTCGGTGGCGACGGAATGCCGGCACGAATGCCGGCATGGCCGGCCAGGAGGCCGGCGCTACGGCGGGTGGTTTAGATTTCGGGTTCAGCCCACTGCTCTTCCAGCATTTGGGAGTATTCGCCGGAAGCGTAGAGCTCGAAGTGGAAATTGGCCGCGGTGATGAGGGGGTGCGGCTGGGATTCGAGGTAGGTGCGGAAGAGGGCGTCGGTGTAGAGGTGATAATTGCGAAGGAATTCGGCGCTCAGACTGTCGGGCATGGGCGGTTCGCAGAACATGGCGTTCAGGCCGATCGCGCGGGAAAATATTGCACGATAGTCGATGACGCCCCAGCGCGTCAGCTTTTCCTTCACAGACGCCGGCGTGTGGAGGGTGAGCAGACGGGCGAAACTCTGCGGCTGGAACTGAACGGCATCCAGTTCCGGGATGCGCGCCATGGACTCGGTGCATTGGCCGATCCAGCGGAAGACGTCCTTGCCGACATAGAAAAGCATGCGCGCTTCGCTATAGCGGCCGGAAAGGAGACGGCGGCGAAGCTCTTCTTCTTCGGTGCCGTCGTTGGGAATGAGTCCGGAGAGCATCAGGGCTGCTTTGGAATTCTCCAGAAGCATACAAGGGGAGACACGCTCGTTGAAGGGATGAAGAATGAGGGGAGGCAGGGTCCAGATGGTCTCGCCGAGACTGATTGCGGGCGCAGGCATATTCCTCCAAACTCCCTTATCGGACGAACCCTGTGAGTTTCGCAATCGCCCGGCACCGGAACGGGTCCTATAACCAAAGTCATCCTAGCCCCTTTAACCGATGAGGTTTAGACTGAATCATACGAGGCTATCTTGTTTGACACTTTGGTTCGATTGCTGGACAAGGACGAAAGAGGTCAGGATTTATCCGAATATTGCCTGCTGACGGCCGTGGTGGCTCTTCTCGCCCTGGGACTGTATCTGTACGTCTCAGGCGGCGTAAAGAACCTGTGGACGAACGCCAACAGCACGCTTGGCTCGAGTGCTCAGGTAGGAACGGTTAGCGGCGGCGCCAGCGGCACCGAAGCGCATTAGCTGGACCACGTCGAAAGATCGCGCGGTCGCTTCCCGGGGGCGGAAGAACCGGGATGCGATAATCGCGTGAGATGAAAGCCTCGCTAGCGCCGGCGGTCCTGGCGGTATTCCTGGTCGCGATCGGGTCGCTGCGGATTGTTTCCACCTACACGGTCTTCAACCACACCATCGATGAGCCGGATAATCTTGCCGCCGGCATGGAATACCTCAGCACGGGACGGTACCTGTATGAGGATGTGCATCCTCCGCTGGCTCGGGTGCTGGCGGCAGCCGGACCATTTCTGGCCGGCGAGCGGTTTCACCCGGGGCCGAATGCCTACGGCGAAGGGTATCGGATCCTGGGGACCGGCGCGCATTACGAGCGCGTGCTGGCGCTGGCGCGAACGGGAATTCTGCCGTTTTTCTGGATCGGGTCGGCGGTAGTGTTTCTATGGGCTCGGCGGGCCGGCGGAGCGGGCGCGGCGCTGATTGCGGTGCTGCTGTTCACCACGCTGCCTCCGATTCTGGCGCTCTGCGGGATCGTCAATACGGACGCCGCGCTGTGCGCCATGACGGGCGCGGCAGGGCTGGGCGGGATCTATTGGGCGGAGCGGCCGGACGGCCGGCGGAGCATCTTTTTCGGCGCGCTGCTGGCGCTGGCGGTGATTTCGAAATTCTCCTCGATGCCTTTTCTGGCAGCGGCGTTCCCTCTGATGGCCGCGGCGTATGCGTGGAGCACGGGTCGAAGCGCGGGGTGGGTTGCGCGAGAGGCATGGGCGCGGCGGCGGCCGGCGATGTGGGTAGCAGCTACGGCGGTGCTGCTCATCTGGGCGGCATACGGGTTCACGTTCGCGCGGGTTGGATCGCTCCACATGCGATTGCCCGCGCCGCGGTTCTTCTCGGGAATTATGGCCGTGGTGGCGCACAACCGGCGCGGGCATCCGTCCTTTTTAATGGGGCAGCGGAGCCCGAACGGGTTCTGGTACTACTTTCCCGCCGTGCTGGCGTTGAAGACGCCGCTCGCGTTGTTCGGATTGGTGGGGATGGGGATTTGGGAGTTGGGGTGGAAAACGAAGACCGGTGTGCGAAAAGTTGAAGGCGGACTGAAGTCGGCGACGGAGGTCAAGCTCGCTCTCGCGTTCTCGCTGGGAATTCTGCTGGCCTCGATGACCGGTCATATCGATATCGGAGTACGGTTCGTGCTTCCGGTGTATATCGGGTTGGCGGTGTTGGCGGGGTACGCGGCGGTGCGGGCGCGAAGCCGTGGAGCGCGGATATTAGTCGCGGCGTTGATTACGTGGCAGGTGGTCTCAGGCGCGCGGCAGCACCCGGATTACCTGGCTTACACCAACGAGATCGCGGGCGCGCACCCGGAACGGTTCGTGGCCGACTCGGACCTGGACTGGGGACAGGATATGAAACGGCTGGCGGATTTTCTACAACAGCAGCATGCCGGAAGCGTGACCTTTTCGCCGTTCAACCGCACGTACCCGATGCCCATTGCCATGCTGCCAGGCAACACCAACGCTCCTTCGCCCGGATGGAACGCGGTGAGCGTCACCATCTGGAAAGTCTTCGGGTATCCGGCATGGGCGGACAGGATGCCGGAACAGCGAAGGATCGGGCGATCGATCCTCGTCTGGTACGTGCCGGCGGCGAAATAAAAATCAGGGCTCGGGGCAAGCCGGAGGCGGCGCGATCAGCATTTGCCGATCGATATCCGCGGGCGCCGGCACCAGGATTTTTGGATCGATTTTCGGATCCACCGGGATGCGCTCCTGCGGCGCGATGCGCATGCACGGAAGCTGTGCCTTTGCCGCCGGCGC
Source organism: Bryobacteraceae bacterium (assembly GCA_035508655.1). Lineage (GTDB taxonomy): Bacteria > Acidobacteriota > Terriglobia > Bryobacterales > Bryobacteraceae > DATGMB01. The sequence continues at coordinate 1,713 of DATJMP010000081.1, read as the reverse complement.
AATCGACAGGGGTGTCACGCGCGCCGGTTGGCTCGGCGGTGCGGGCGGTTGCAGCAAATGCACGCCATCGAACAGATGCTGGTTGACGAAGCCCTGGTTGGCATCGGATTGCGCCAGACACGCCAATGCGGTAAGGAAAAAGATCAGCAGACCGCCACGCATGTTGCCTCTATCCTACACCCTGGCGCGGCTGGCTGGCGTGCCGGAAGGCGCCCTGGCCTGGAGGAGGCGCGCATGGATGCGGCCCCTCCAGTTTCGCCCGGTGATACCCTGTCTGCATGTTTGTCGTAAACACTTTGCCGGTGGCGATTCTGTTCTGCATCGTGACCATGCTTGGGTGGGGATCCTGGGCGAATACGCAGAAGCTGACAGGCAACCGGAAGTGGCCGTTCCAGTTGTTCTACTGGGATTACGCCATCGGCGTATTTCTGCTGGGCGCGATTCTCGCTCACACAGTGGGCGGCATGGAGATTTCGCGCGAGAACCTGCACGCGGCGCAGGCGAGCTATGCGCTGATGGCGCTGGCGAGCGGAGCGATTTTCAATCTTTCCAATATTCTGCTGGTGGTGGGGATTGACGCGGCCGGCATGGCGGTGGCGTTTCCGGTTGGAGTTGGTCTGGCGCTGGTCATTGGAACGGTGGAGAGCTATCGGGAAGCGCCCAAGGGCAATGCCGCGCTGCTGTTTGGCGGAGTGGCGCTGATCGTGGTTGCGATGGTGATGTCGGCGCTGGCACACCGAAGGCTGCCGCACGGCGCGGGGAAATCGCCCATGCGCGGCGTGGCCTATTCGGCGGCGGCGGGATGCGTGATGGGATTCTTCTATCCACTGCTGACGCGCGGCATTTCGCCGGGATTCAACAGCGGCCCGATTGTGCCGGGGATGCTCACGCCTTACGTGGCCCTGCTTTGCTTCGGGGCGGGAGTGCTGGTGAGCAATCTGTTGTGGAACACCTGGTTCATGCGCACCGGCGGCGTGACCTACCGGGAATATTTTCACGGAGGGGCAAGGCTGCATGCGATCGGAATCCTGGGCGGAGCCATCTGGATGCTGGCGCTGACCGCGAACGTGCTGGCGGCGGGAGTGGCAGGACCGGCGATTTCCTACGCGCTGGGACAGGGCGCGACGCTGGTGGCGGCGTTGTGGGGCATCCTGATCTGGCGGGAATTCAGGGCTGCTCCGGCGGGAACGGGCATGCTGCTGGCGCTCATGCTGGCGGGGTATACCAGCGGGCTGATCCTGATTGGTGCGGCCACGCAGTGAGGGGGCGTACACTGGACCACGGCTTGCCGAAACCGAATTGGGATGCGCTGGCGTTGGGTGGTCGTGGCAATGATCGTCGGTGGTTTGGCAGCCGCCTGGTGGTTCCTCCTGCATTGGCACCAGTCGGGTAAGCCTGCAGAGGCGCCGGAGCAGAGCGAAGGGCAGATCCCTCTGATGGTTCGCCACAACGGGTCGCAACTGGAGCTGCGTTGGAGCACGGACGATCAGGAGATCGAGAGCGCCAATGACGGCGATCTCACGATCACCGACGGAAAGTACCAAAGCAGGCTGAAGCTGGACCAGGCAGAGCTGCGGTCGGGCGCCGCGTATTACTGGCCGCGGGCGGACCGCGTCAGCTTCAAGCTGGAGACGGATGAAGGGGCTTGGGGGAGCGTGGAAGTGCCGGCGTGGGAAGTGCAGACGGACGAACCGGTGCAGGTCGACCCCGACG
>DATJMP010000080.1:0-17979 GCA_035508655.1 Bryobacteraceae bacterium | reverse complement strand
GCTCCAGGTTGACGATTGCCGACCGGTGAATCCGCACGAACCGGGCCGGATCGAGCGTCGCCTCCAGGTTCGAAATCGTCTGCTGTTTCAGGTAGCCCTTGCCCCCCGAGTGCAGCGACACGTAATCGTCCTGCGCCTCCGCATAGTCCAGTTTCTCGAGCGGAATCACGTGCACCCGCGCTCCATCCCGCACCACCAGCCGCTGCGGCCGCTCCTGCGGCGGACGCTCGGCCGCCACTTCCACCGGCAGCCTCCGCTCGCCCAGCCGCGTCTTCGCCCGCTCCAACGCGCGCTCGAATCGCTCCGCCGAAAAGGGCTTCAACAGGTAGTCCACCGCGTGCGCGTCGAACGCCCGCATGGCGTACCGGTCGTAGGCCGTCACGAAAATCACCGCCGGCCCCGGCTCGATCAGCTCGAGCACCTCGAAGCCGTCCAGCTTCGGCATCTGCACATCCAGAAACAGCAGATCGGCCGGCGTCTCCGCCATCGCTTTCACCGCCTCGAACCCGTTGGCGCATTCCGCCGCGATTTCAATTTCCGCATGGGCGCCCAGCAGCTCGCGAAGAAATCCGCGCGCCAGTTCCTCATCGTCCACGATCACCGCGCGGATGGAAGCGGCCGGCATCCTGAACCAAGTTTCGCACGGCACAGTGGCACGTGGTTTGCCCCGAGGCGGGGATACGGCCGGAAGGTCGTAAGAATTACGTACCCGGGAGGTTCGTCATGAAGACAAGGTTTTGGATGCTAGCCCTTTCCCTGACAATCGGTTATGCGGTGGCGCAGGACCGGCAGCCGGAGGCCCAGAACGCGGGCCGGCCGGAGGGCCAGAATGCCGCGCCCGCCGCCAATATGCCCGGTCCGGGCCGGAATACGCCGTCGGAAATGAAGACGTCGAAGTTCAAGGGCACGCTGGTGGATGTGGGCTGTAAGGAAGGCGCGGAGTGCAAGGTGTCGGCAAACAGCGAAAAATTAGGGATGAAGCTGGATGACGGCCGGACGATGCGGTTCGACTTGGTAGGAAACGAGCGGACCAAGGAGCAGTTGAAGAGCAACAAGCACTGGGGCAAAACGATGACGGACGGCAAGCCGATTCGCGCCACGGTTTCCGGTGCCGTTAGCGGTGACAAGATGATTGTGTCGTCGATTCACTAGAGTGCGCCTCCGGCGCGGGGGCAGGCCGGGAGGCCTACCCTACAATGGAGGCATGGGGCTGGCTGTGCTGGCGGCGTTCTGGGTGGCCGGAGCCGCGCCCACTTTTTCCCACGACGTCGCGCCGGTTCTGTACCGGCAATGCGCGACATGCCACCGGCCTGGCGGCGTGGCACCATTCAGCCTGTTGACCTACCAGGATGCGGCCAAACGGGCGCGGCTGATCGCAACGGTGACGGCCAAACGCTACATGCCTCCGTGGCTGCCCTCGGCGCCGCGGTTCAGCCACGAGCGGAAACTGACGGACGCAGAAATCGGCATGCTCGCGCGGTGGGCGGCCGCGGGTGCGCCGGAAGGCAACCGCAAGGAAACGCCGGCACCGCCGCAGTTCGCGGAGGGATGGCAACTCGGCAAACCGGACCTGGAAGCGGAGATGCGAGCCTCCTTCGACGTACCTGCGGACGGGCCGGATCTATACCAATGTTTCGTCCTGCCGGCGGGCATCGACCGGGAGCGTTGGGTGCGGGCGCTGGATATCCGGCCTGGTAATCCGAAAGTGGTGCACCACGCCCTGCTGTTTCAGGACATCAGCGGAACGGCGCGGCAGCGAGACGGAGGCAAGGGATATCCGTGTTTCGGGACGCCCGGATTTCTGCCGGCGCGTGGGCTGGGCGGGTGGACACCGGGGGCGGTGCCGTTCCAGGCGCCGGAGGGCGCGCCGGAACTTCTGAATGCGCACGCGGACCTGGTTTTGCAGGTCCACTACCACCCGAGCGGGAAGCCGGAGAACGACCGCACCCAGATCGCGCTGTACTTCACGGCGGAGAAGCCGAAGCTGCACCTGACGGACATTCCGCTCGACTCCAACCGGATCGATATTCCGGCGGGCGACGCGGCGTATAAGGTGACGGACCATTTCACGCTGCCGGTGGACGTGCTGGTGTATGCCATCAGCCCGCACGCGCATTACGTTTGCAAGGACATGCGGGGGTTTGCGGTGCTGCCGGACGGGACGCGGCGCACGCTGATCCATATTCCGGACTGGAATTTCGACTGGCAGCAGCAGTACACCTATCCGCGACCTTTGCGACTGCCGGAAGGTACGACCGTGGTTATGGAATTTACGTACGATAACTCCAGTAATAATCCCCGTAACCCGAACCATCCGCCCAAGCGAGTGCGGTGGGGACCGTCGAGCACGGACGAGATGGCGGGGCTGCACATCGCGGTTGCGCCGGTTTCCGAGGACGATGCGGAGGAACTTTCGGATGCGTTGTGGGGCAAGATGATGCGGCAGATCGGGGAGCGGTGGCACCCGCCCGCAGCGTCGCCGGAACGGTAACTTCGGTAATCGGATTTCCTCCTAATGTTGGATAACCAAAGTTGATAATCTATCGAATTGGACCAGAAGTCCTTAGGCCGCCAATGACTTGCAGCGCGTTGCGAAAAAGGGCCAACATAAGTTTCGAAGCCAAGCACTATGACGATCCGATACGCAAACGGCCAGACGTTGGAAGCGGTTCTTGTCTCTCGCGCGGAGACGACGATGCGAGTGGTGATTGCAGGCTGCGAAGACAGCCTGGAGCTGAGCCAGATCCACGGAGTGTGGGTGACCGAGGATTGCGAACCGGTGGAGCTGGGGTTCTCCTGGGGCCGGTCTGAGAACGCTCAGGAAGTGACGGAAGCCGACTGCGTATGCCCGCCGGAACTGGCGTCGCGGCTGACGCACATGCTGCACGCGGACAGTGAGGACGCTCCGGCGGCCGCGCCTTCAGAAGGGCGGAGCGGCTGCGCCAGCGGCGGTGTGCGGAAGCGCAACACGGAGCGGCTGCACTTCACGGCGGCGTCGCGCCGCATTTACTGGCCGGCAAGCATCGTCTAAAAGCGACCGGCGCCAACGGGGCGGCGGCATTTCGAGCACGGGTGTATAGATTCTCCTAAGAGCACGCGCCTCCAGAGCGGCGCGCCCGATCATCCTTCTTTCCATCCATCAGGGCAAATCCGAGGTTTCGCCATGCGGCTAGAGATTGCCGGCGCGCTGGGCGAGGCGGCTCCATTTGGCGACCACGCGGCGGCGATAGCGGGGAGCGGTGCGGGCGGCTTCGACGGCGCGGGCGTAGACGGCGCGGGCTTCGGCGGGCTTACCGGCGCGGTCGAGCGCCTGCCCGTAATCATAGAGACCCTCGGGGTCGTATTCGCGGCGGTCGGTATAGAGGGCAAGCTCGCGCTCGGCGTCGGCGATGCGATTGAGGGCGAGATAAACGGCGCCGAGCTCGCGGTGTACTTCGCTGGAGCTGTGCTTCTCGTCCTGCTGGAGGACGGTCTGGAAATGAGCCAGGGCGTCCTGGGGCCGGCCCTGTTCGCGGGCGATGCGACCGAGCTGGAAATGGGCGTCGGTTTCGGTGGGGTCGATGGCTACGGCGGCCTGGAAGCGGCGAATCGCCTCGGTGTATTGGCGGCGCTGCTGGTGGATGAGGCCGAGCTGATACTGCGCGTCGCCATCATGGGGATTGAGGGCGGCGGCTTCGAGCATGCGGCGGTAGCTTTGGCCGGTGCGTAGGCCCTGGCCGAGGCGGCCGAATTCGGCGGCCAGATAGTAAATGACGAAGAAGAGGAAGAAGGGCGAGGCGAGGAGGCGGAAAAAGAAAGACAGCGGAGCCCAGAGGAAGGCGGCGGCGACGAGAGGAATCCAGGAAAGGCAGACAATAGCGGCGGCCGATCCGTTGGAGGCGCCGAAGACGGTGCGGACGGCAAAGAAGACGAGAACGGCGAAATAGATGTAGGCACAGGCGGCGACGATTTCAAGGGCAGGGAAGGGAGCGAACCATCCGGCGATGACGATGGGAAGCTGCGCGGCGCTCCAGCCCATCGCGATGCAGGTGAGGAGGGGGGCGTAGTCGCGCTGGAAGACGGTGCCGGCGGCGCCGGCGCGGGCGAGGAGAGCGCCGAGGAGGAGCAGACCGGGGACATAGACCACAGCAAGGATGAGGAGCGGCATGTAGAAGCTGAAGGCGACGGGCCGGGGGCCGGAGTTGAGGCCGAAGCCGACAGCGACGGCGACGAGGCTGGCGAAAAGGAGGCTGCCGCGGTCGAGAATTTCGCCCATCGCCGCGGCAGGGCGGAACCAGAGGCGGAGGAGCAGGCCGAGGTGAAAGAGCAAGGTGAATGTCCTTGGGCTAAAGCCCATTATGCGCACGTTGAGGAAATTGGGATGGGTACCTCGGGCCGCAAATGCGGCGGGGGTCGCCCGCTATGCCGGGCGGAAGCCCGGCGTGACAGCGGAAGTGCTGTTCTACGGCGGCGCTACGGGCGAGGCTTGAGGCGGTCGTCGATTTCGACCTGGTAGCCGCTGGCAAGGCGGTTGGTTTCATTGGCCATGCCGACGACGGCCATGAGCTCGGCGAACATTTCGTCGGTCATACCGGCTTTGCGAGCGCTGGCGGTGTGGGAGGCGATGCAATAGCCGCACTGATTGGTAGCGCTGACGGCGACGTAGAGCATCTCCTTGGTGAGAGCGTCCAGGGCGCCGGGGGTGAGTACACACTTCACGTTTTCCCAAGTGCGGCGGAGCAGGGCGGGGTTGTGGGCGAGAGATTTCCAGAAATTGCTGACCCAGTCGGTGCGGCGGGTGGCCATGATGTCGTCGTAGACGGCGCGCACTTCAGGTGAGGCGTCGACGTATTCTATGATTCCATAGGTGGACATGCGGAGATTGTAGCGCTGGAACCGCTCTGTTATGGCCGCGGTTAACAGATTCGGCTAGCCTTCGAGGATTTCGGGACCGAGGATACGCAGGTGGATTTCGTGGAGGACCTTGTCGCTGCCGCTCAGCTTTTCGGCCAGCCGGAGAGCGGTGATATGGCTCATGCGGAACTCATCGAGCGTGAGACGGCGAACCCGGCGCATGCGAATGGGACGCAGAGTACAGTCGGCGCAGGGCATCAGGAAATAAGTTTCGTCGGCATCCAATTCACCTCCGTCTGAGGATTCGACAAAGATCTGAGCGGTCAGACCCAACTGGCAGAAGTTCACCCGCTTGCCTTCGGTCTCGGGGAAGAGGGCCCACATCTCACGCTCGGTTTCGATGTAGTCGCCGAAGTTGAATGTGCGGGGCAGGGGAAAAGCAGCATCCGGCTGCAGGAAGGAATCATGACAGGGCACTGAGGGGTACCTCTACCCCTCAGTGTACCCTTACTTACACTCACCTGTTTCTGGACATCGTTCCGGGGCCGGTCATCACGCTCTCTTCGCGCATGTAGGGCTTTTCAACGCGAATCTGGTTGTGGACGTCCTTTACACCGGAGACGCTCTCCGCGATGTCTTCGGCGAGACGCTTGGCTTGGCGATGATCGACGGTGCCGGTGAGGGTGACTTCGGCACCCGTCACCTGGACCTCGATTTCCGAGGCATCGATATCGGGGTGGTCGGTGAGGCGCTCGCTGACGTCGTCCTTGATCCGCTCATCGGAGCGCTGCCAGCCCTTCGGGCCGCGGCCGGAAAACTGACCGCTCTGCGACGATGTGTCGATGCCTCCGCCATAGCTTCCCATGCCGCCGCCATAACCGCCCAGGCGGCCGGGAGCGCCGAACCGGCCGTAGGATTCGCGCCTGACAGGTTCCCACTCAGGGCCGGTGCGCTGGTTCCATTCTTCCGGGTTGCGCTGGCCCCACTCGCCCCCGCCCTGACCGCGGCGCCACTCGTAATCGCGATCGAATTCGGCGCGGTTGCCGTAGGCCCCCCAACTGCCCTGGCGGCCCCAATCGCCGTGAGTGCTGTAGTCGCCGCGTTCCGGGGAGGAATGACGTGATTCATCCCATTGCGATCCGCGGCCTGATTCGCCCCCCTGTCCGGATTCGGCGCCGCGCGGGTTGTGCCAGTAGTATTCGCGGCCGGGTTCCCGATCCGATTCATACCGTCCGTGTTCGCCAAAGCTGCGGTTGCGATCCCAGTCCCAGCGGCCACGTTCGCGGTCGCGCTCCCTCTCCCAATCGTTTCGTTTTGCCATACGTGGGCTCCTTTGGTGCGCGGGCTGAATGCCGGCGACGGACGTGCCGGCGACGGCCCGCTTTTTTCATGCTAATCGGGCGAATGTCGTAAGCGCTGTGCTGGACTATCCCCGGGCGCTGCGGCCGAACTACCGGTGGTTAAATTTGCGCCACGGCCCCAAAGAACCGCTTGACAACGGGGGGTACTCATGGCCACTCTGTAATTGGCGAGGTGTTCGTATGAAGCGGTTGTGGCTGTGGGGGGTCCCGGCGGCACTTCTTGTTTCGGCCGCTATTCCGGCGACCGCGCAAACGGTAATTGGCGCCAAATCCGGCGTCATCAACTGGGTAGAGGGCGACGTATATCTGAACGGCCAGCCCTATGTGATGCAGCCTTCTCAGTTCGGCGAAGTTAAGGAGAACGGGATTCTGCGCACGGAGGCGGGCCGGGCGGAGGTTCTGCTGCCTCCGGGTGTGTTTTTCCGGGTTGCGGAGAACAGCTCGTTCAAAATGATCAGCAACCGGCTGATCGACACGCGTGTGGAACTGCTGGCCGGCTCCGGCATCGTGGAGATCGACGATGTGGGCAAGGGAGCGCCGGTCACGGTGGTGGCGAAGGACGCCACGATCACGCTGAGCAAGGCGGGGCTGTACCGAGTGGATAGCGCGCCGGCCGAGTTGAAGGTGTTTAAGGGCTCGGCGGACGTGGCGATGCACGGCGACAATGTTTCGGTGGGCGCCGGGAAGATGATGGCGCTGACCGGGGTGGCGGCTTCGGCCGAGAAATTCAACATCGAGGACACCGACAGCTTCGATCACTGGAGCCGGCGGCGCGGCGCGCTTCTGGCCGACGCCAACATCTCGGCGGCGAAGCAGGCCAACGGATATGCACCAGTGGGCGGGGGGACGATTTACGGCGGCGTGAACCCGTGCATGGGATATGGATATGGAGCCGGCTACAACGCCGTCGGCTACACCCCGTTGATGGGGACATGGGGCTATAACCCATATTACGGTTTCGGGACGTACGTTCCCTGCACTGGGAGCTTCATGTCGCCTTACGGCTTCTACTTCTACAGCCCGCTGACGGCGTACCGCGGATTCTTCAGCCCGAATCCGATTTACTCGTTCCCGACCGCGGGCCGGGCAGCGAGGACGGGCGGCACATTGGCCGGTTACCGTTCGCCCGGAATGCGAGGCTTTGGCGGTAACGCTCCCATGGCACCGGCGACTTCGATGCCCACGAGGGGTGGTGGCGGTATCGGCGGCGGTGGGATGAGCGGAGGCGGCATCGGCAGCGGCGGCGCCGGATCAAGCGTAGGCGGAGTCACAGGCCACAGCGGCGGCGGTGGCGGCGGCGGCGGACGCCGGTAATATCGACCGGGATTTAGTACGGAACGCCGGGGATGGTTCAAACCTCCCCGGCGTTTTTGCGTTTATGGGGTAGAGGAGGAATGCCGGCTCGAAAGCCGGCGCTACGTTGGCGCGGGCGCGCCGTCAGGCGCCCATTTCGCGACGGATAGCCTCGGCGATATTGCGGCTGTGGCGCTCGACCTGATCGAGGTCGGGGCCTTCCACCATGACGCGAGCGAGCGGTTCAGTGCCGGAGAAGCGCACCAGGATACGGCCCGAACCGGCGAACTCCTCCTCGGCCTGGCGGATTTCCTGCGCCACGGCGGGGATTTCGGTCAACTGTTTCCTCTCCCGCACGCGGACGTTCACGAGTTTCTGCGGATAGACCTGGAAACCGGCCGTCAACTCATCGAGGCCCGCGCCGGCGCACCGGGCGGTTTCGAAGACGCGGAGAGCGGTGAGCAGACCGTCACCGGTTGTCGCAAACTCTCGGAAGATGACATGGCCGGACTGCTCGCCGCCGAGGGCGGCGCCAAGGCGCACCATCTCCTCCAGCACGTACTTGTCGCCTACGGGCGTGCGGACCATGCGGATGCCCTCGCGCTCCAGGGCCTTTTCCAGGCCGAGGTTGGACATGACGGTTGCGACCACGGTGTCCTGCGTGAGGCGGTGCTGACGGGCTAGCGCGCGGGCGGCGATCAAGAGGACGCCATCGCCATCGACGATTTTGCCGCTGCGGGCGACGAAGATGGCGCGATCGGCATCGCCATCGAATGCGACTCCGAAATCAGCGTGCTGCTCGAGGACGGCGGCGCGAAGAGGCTCCAGGTGCAGCGCACCGCAGTCGCGGTTGATGTTTTGGCCATCGGGCGCGGTGCAGATCGTGGTGACGTCCGCGCCGAGGCCGCGGAAGAGCTCCGGCGCGAGGCGGAAGGAGGCGCCGTTGCCGCAATCGGTCACGATGCGCAGGCCATCGAAGCGGGCCCCGGCGGTGGAGGCGAGGAAATCGACATAGGTGGACGCGAGAGTTTCGTCCACTTCGAGTTCGGCCGAGACCGGTTCGGGCTCCTCGGCGCGGATGCGGAGGATTTCGCGCTCTACGGCCTGCTCCTCGACATCGGGCAGCTTGAAGCCGGTGTGGCCGAAGACCTTGAGACCGTTGTCCTGGTAAGGGTTATGGGAGGCGGAGATCATGACGCCGGCGAGGAACGGACCGGTGCGGGTGAGGTGAGCAACGCCGGGGGTGGTAATGACGCCAGCGAAGCGGACGCGGACGCCGCAGGCCGCCAGGCCGCCCGCAACCAGTCCGGCGATCCACGGCCCGGATTCGCGCGTGTCCATCCCGATCACAACTTCGGGGCTCTCTAGTTCCGCCGTCAGATCGCCGCCGAGGGCAAGGCCAAACGCAAAGACGGTGGTTGGATCGAGGGGATATTCGCCGGCCACGCCGCGGATGCCATCCGTTCCAAACAGTTGCTTTGCCATTTCAATCCTCCGATTTTCTCGAACGGGTCTGCTTATTCGCGCCGGGCGCCTGCTTCTTTTTCATGATGACCGACACGGTGACCTGCGGCGATTCCAGAAAGCGCACAAACGGGTCGTCCACATACGCATTGACGCGGAATTGCGAGGTCCCGACCACGGACGAAACATCGATAGGGTCTGTGACGGCCAAGGTGACGCGCTCGACGTGGCTAGCCGGGCCGCCGATTTCGAGTTTGTCGGGATCGATGGTGAACTGCGACACGAGGTATCCGTTGTCGCCTTCTCCACTGAAGCGGGGGGCGACCGGAACCACGCGCTGAGCGCGGCGCTCGAAATCGAGCCGGACTTCAGAAGGCAGAGCGCGGACGAGGTGGACGCCGCGCGGCAGGCGGACGTTTCCATCGCCGATGGCGAAGGTATGCTCGCCGGGCTGCACGCCGGCCATGTCCAGAATGACGGCCGGGCGCATGGCACCCTCAGCCGTCGGGCCGAAGTTGACGCCGCGCAGCTCGCCGGAAGGGCCGCGCAACTCGAGCGCGATGGTGGTGACGGGTTCGGAGCTGATGACCTCGTCTTCGGGAAGGTTTTTGAATTCGAGGCGGACGTTGACGAAGGCGCTGAGTTCGGGCTCGCTGGCCACGAGCGCCCAGATCACGACGGCGATGACGAGCGCGAGGACCTTCCAGCCGAAATGATCGGTAATCCAGCGAAGCCGGCGCATCAGGGTTTGAGCCTTTCGGCGGGCCGGCTGTCGGACTCGTGGGCCAGCGGAATATCCGCCGTGTATTCATCGATGACCATGGGGGTGGGGCGTTGGACCTCGAAGTGGCGGTTGAGGCGCTCCTGCACGTCGGCGGTGGAGAGACCCTGGACCAGCTCTCCGAACGCGGCGACGGAAATCCGGCCGGTTTCCTCGGAGACCACGATGGAAAGGCAATCGGTCTCCTCGGTGACGCCGATGGCGGCGCGGTGGCGCGTTCCGAGGGTGCGGGAAAGGGCCGGGCTGGTGGTGAGGGGAAGGAAGCAGGCAGCGGCGGCGATGCGGTCCTTCTGGATGATCACGGCGCCGTCGTGCAGGGGAAGACCGGTCTGGAAAATGGAGAGCAGGAGGTCGCGAGAGATGCGGGCTTCGAGCAGGACGCCACTTTCGATGAAAGTACGCAGGCCGATATCGCGCTCGAGCACGATGAGCGCGCCGGTTTTGCTGGCGGCGAGGTCTTCAATGGCCATGAGGATTTCATTGACGGCCTCCGGCTTCCAGAAATCGGCGCCGAAGCCGAACCAGCGCTTGCGTCCGAGCCGCGCCAGAGTGCGGCGGATTTCGGATTGGAAAAGAACAATGATGGCGAGGCCGAGGTACGGCACGATGAAGGACAGGAGCGAACGCAGGGCTTCCAGGCCCGCCCAGACGGCCACGCCGTAGAGGACGACCATGATGAGAATGCCGATGAGGATGTGGCCGGCACGCGTGCCGCGCACCACCATCAATGCCTGGTAAACCAGGAAGGCCACTACCAGGATGTCAATGACGCCTGTAACAGTGAGGCCCGGCAGCGATGAGAGAATTCGAGCCATCTGACTCCGCATCACCAGTGTAACTGGGGCCGGGGACCTGGGGCCAGGGGTTGGGGAATCAGGTGCCACGTGCGCGTCGAGGTGTGCGGTGCGAGGGGGCGGGGTTGGGGATTAGGGATTGGCACGGCGAGGGTTGGAAGGGCTCAGCCAGTGCCGGAACCCCTCTCTCGAAAGTTATGCTGGGAGCGGTATTCCGGCTGATCAGGTATGCCGGCACGAATGCCGGCATGGCCGGCCAAGGGGCCGGCGCTACGGCAGCGCGACTGCCATCCCCTTGGGCGGCCGGCACGGCCATGGTGACTCCCTCACGGGCGCGGCTCGGATGGGGCCGCAGGGAGAATTCTTTAGCCGGCGTTTTTGGCGCCGGAGGCGGACTGGCGGCGCCAGCGGAGAACCTGCATGACGAAGTTGTCACGGCGGGTCTTGACTTCGTCGGCGCTTTTGACTGACCAGTCATAGAATCCGTGGCCGGTTTTGGCGCCGAGCTTTCCGGAACGGACGAGTTCGTGATAGTAGTCCGGAGCGTGCGGCTGGTTATAGAGATCGGAGGCGACGTAATCGACGATCTTGACGCACATATCCAACCCCACCATGTCCTGGTGTTCGAGGATGCCGTATGCGGGCAGGCGGATGCCGAAGCTGTTGCGGGCGACGATGTCGACATCGGCGGCGTCGGCTATGCCTTCGGCGACGATGTTGGCGGCCTCGCGGATGAGCGCCTGCTGGAGGCGATTGCCGAGTTGGCCGGGCCGGTCTTTCTTCACGATGACGGCCGTTTTGCCGCAGGCGGCCAGGAGGGCGCGGACGGTTTGAGCCGCCTCGTCCGAGGTCTTTTCGCCTTTCACGATTTCCACCAGGGGGATGAGATGGGGCGGATTCCAGAAATGGGTGGTCATGACGCGCTCCGGGCGGGTGCAGCGGGAGGCAATGGCGGTGATGCTCAGGCCGGAAGTGTTAGAGGCGAGGACGGCGTGGTTGGGAGCGAGGGCGTCCAGACGAGCGAACAGGTCCTGCTTCCAGTTCAGATCCTCGGGACCGGACTCCACCACCAGGCCGGCGTCGGTGACGGAGGCGTCGAGATCGGCGGACGACTTTAGTAGTTCGAGCGCATGGGCGATCTGTTCGGGCGCGGCCAGTTCGTTTTCCACGAGCACCGAAGCCTGGGCGCGGGCCTTGACCAAGCCGGCGGCGGCATTAGCGGCGTTGCGGCTGACGATGGTGGCGCGAACGCCACCCAGGGCGAGCGTCAGGGCAATCCCTGGTCCCATCATGCCGGTGCCGATGACGGCGGCGGTTTCCACTGGAGAAGGCATCTTTCGATTGGACCACACTCGCCGGAGGAAAGCCGACGGGCAGCCCTATTTCTCCCTTGCCAGAACCCGAGGTTGCTGAAACAATATGGCTTAGCCTATAGCTGCACCGGGCTATGGAGGACGAATGCGAATCCGCGTGCTGGGAATCGTGCTGGCCGGTGGGAAGGGGACGCGTCTTTACCCGCTGACCAAAGAGCGGGCCAAACCGGCCGTTCCGTTCGGGGGCAAGTATCGCATTATCGACTTCGTTCTGAGCAATTTCATTAACTCGGGAATCTATTCGATCTACGTGCTGACGCAGTTCCGCAGCCAATCGCTGCTGCAGCACCTGGCGGAGGGATGGCAGTTCACGACGCTGCTCAAATCGCAGTTCATCATCCCGGTGCCGGCGCAGATGCGGTCGCCGGGCGAGACCTGGTATCAGGGTACGGCGGACGCGATCTACCAGAACATCAACCTGGTGGAGCAATCGGATCCGCACGTGGTGGCGATATTCGGCGGCGACCACATCTACCGAATGAACGTGATGTCGATGATCGACTACCACGTGCAGAAGAGCGCGGAAGTGACGGTGGCGGCGATTCCGGTGCCGAGAAAGCACGCGGCCGAGTTCGGCGTGATTGAGGCGTCGGAGGACGGGCATATCCGCGCCTTCCACGAAAAGAACCCGGATGCGCCGACGATGCCCGGCGACGGGGACCGCGTGTACGCCTCGATGGGCAATTATGTTTTCTCGACACGGACGCTGCTGCGCCTGCTGCGGGACGATGCCGCCGAAGCCGACAGCAACCACGATTTCGGCCGCGACATCCTGCCGAAGCTGGCGGGCAAGGCCGAGATCTTCGCCTACGATTTCCAGACTAACCGGATTCCGAGCGAAGCCTCCAACGGGACGCCTTACTGGAAGGATGTCGGCACCATCGATGCCTACTACGAGGCGAACATGGACCTGCGGTCGGTAAGCCCGGCGCTGAATCTGTACAACCGTGACTGGCCGGTGCGGACCACGGCATACCCGGACCCGCCGGCGAAATTCATTTTCGACGAAGAGAACCGGCGGGGACAGGCGATCGACAGCATCGTTTCCGGTGGCTCGCTGCTGGCCGGCGGGACGGTGCGGGGCTCGGTGCTGGGGCGCGGCGTCACGGTGCATTCCGGGGCCCTGGTGGAAGAGTGCGTGATCCTGGACAACTGCGATATTGGCCGGCGCGCCAAGATCCGGCGTGCAGTGCTCGACAAGAACGTACGCGTACCCGAAGACGCGGAGATCGGCTACGACCTGGATCGTGACCGCATCCACCACCACGTGACCGAGAGCGGCCTGGTGGTGGTAGCGGGCAACCGCACGCCGGTGGAGATCGCCAGCCTGATGGTATGAGAGAGGGTGACCGCGCGGGGAGGCGGCGCGAAGAGCGGGGAGCCGGCGCAGGAATTCACCGGCTCGCCGGCCTGGTCTTGCCGTCCGGGGCGCCTCCGCGTTGAAAATCCAACGACAATGGAACAGCACGTCTTCCAATGGGTCGCACAGTACGGCTATCTCGCGATTTTTCTGCTTCTGTGCTGGGGGATCATCGGGCTGCCGATTCCGGACGAGACCTTGCTGGCGTTCAGCGGGTTTCTGGTCTATTCGGGTAAGCTCTCGCTGCCACTGGCCTATTGCACGGCGCTGGCGGGGAGCGTGAGCGGCATCACGATCAGCTTCTGGCTGGGGCGAACATATGGACTCAAACTGATCCACCGCTACGGCCGATACGTTCACCTCACGGAAGAGCGGATCGCGCGGGCGCACCGGTTTTTCGAAGGCATGGGCCACTGGGCGCTGACGTTCGGCTATTTCGTTCCGGGCGTCCGGCATGTGACGGCATTCGCCGCCGGGATGAGCGACCTGGAGCCGCACCTGTTCGCAATCTTTGCGTACGCGGGCGCGTGCCTGTGGATTGCGACTTTCATGGGGATCGGGTACCTGCTCGGCGAGCGGTGGAAGGAGATGGCGGAGCACGTTCACGGCTATGCCATGTACGCAGTAGCGGTGCTGGGGGTGGTTATCGCGGTGTACGTAATGTGGCGGACCTGGAAGCGGAAACGGGGCCGCTGAGAGCACAGATATTTTGACGGACCGGGCCGCTAACTTTTTCTTGTTCCCATAGTCTAACTTTCGTATAGTGAGACTATGGGAAGCAGAACCGAGATTCCGCCGGGCACTCTGTACATGCTGATTTTGAAGTCGATTGCACGGCTGGGGCCGATGCACGGCTACGGAATCGCGCAGCACATTCAACAGACTTCCGGCGATGTACTGCAGGTGGAGGAAGGCTCGCTGTATCCGGCGCTGCAGCGGATGCTGCTGAAGGGCTGGGTGGCGGCGGAGTGGAAACAATCGGAGAACAACCGGCGCGCGCGCTATTACAGACTGACCCCGGAGGGGCGGCGGCAGATGACGCGCGAGGTGGGTGAGTTCGAGCGGGTGATGGCCGCGATTGTACGGGTGATCGAGCCGGCCTAAGTCTATGCGTGAACTGTTGCGCCGTATCCGGTTTTGGTTTCATCGCGCGGAGTTCGAGCGCGAGATGGAGGAAGAGATGCGCCATCACCTGGCGCAGCTCGAAGAACAGGGGATGCCAGGTGCCGCCGCGCGCCGGCAATTCGGGAATCTCACACTGCTTCAGGAGGAAAGCCGGGCCATGTGGAGCTTTGCAATTTTCGAGCAATTTGCGCAGGACGTGCGCTACGCGCTGCGGGCGATGGCGGCGAACCCGCTGTTCACGGCCACGGCCGTGGTTTCGCTGGCGCTCGGGATCGGCGCCAACACGGCCATTTACAGCTTTATGGACGCGATCCTGCTGCGGGCCCTGCCGGTGCAGCATCCGGAGCAACTGGCAGTGGCGGAATGGCGCGGGCCGCGGCACATGGCGGTGGTGAAGGGGATCAATGGAACCATGCACGGTGACGGCAAGGGCGGTTCCCAGAGCCCCAATTTCCCGTTCGCGGCGTACCAGGTTCTGGGCAGTCCGGACCGCGGGCCGGGCATGCCCGGCCCCTACAGTGGCGACGGGCGGGTGTTTTCGACCCTGTTCGCCTACACGTACGTGCAGAACTTCAACGTGATCACGGGCGGCGAGGCGGAATCGGTTGCGGGCGGCTTCGTTTCCGGCAATTATTTCGGAGGGCTGGGTGTGCCGCCGGCGGCGGGGCGGCTGCTGGACGATGGAGATGACCGCGCCGGCGCGCCGGCGGTGGTGGCGCTCTCCTACGCCTATTGGCAGAGGCGCTTCGGCGGCAGCGCGGACGTGGCGGGGAAATCGATCCTGATTAACAATGTGCCGTTCACAGTGGTGGGAGTGGCGGCGCCCGGGTTTTTCGGCGTCGATCCGCAAACGAGTCCCGCCCTCTTTCTGCCCATTCATGCCATGCCGGCGCTTTCACCGGAGCCCGCGGCCGAGGAGCGCTCGCGATTTTTCGACCAACATTTCTATTGGATCGAGATGATGGGGCGGCTGCGGCCGGGGGTAGGGATCGAACAGGCGCAGGCCGTGATGCGGACCCGGTTTCACGCGTTTGCGGCCGGCACGGCTGCGAGCCCGAAGGATGCCGAGGTGCTGCCCGAACTGTCGCTCGAGGAGGCGGGTTCCGGCCTGGATTCGCTGCGGCGGCAATATTCGAAGCCACTCTATGTGCTGATGACAATGGTGGGGCTCATTCTGGCGATTGCCTGCGCGAACCTGGCCAATCTGTTGCTGTCGCGGGCGGCGGCGCGGCGGCGCGAGATCGCCGTGCGGCTGAGCCTGGGAGCGAGCCGCGGGCGGGTGGTGCGGCAGATGCTGACCGAGAGCGTGCTGCTGGCAGTGACGGGCGGCGTGCTTGGCTTGGGAGTAGGGTTCGCCGGTATCCGCTTCCTCACGTGGCTGCTGGCCAACGGACGGGAAGACTTCACGCTCCGCGCCGCGCTCGACTGGCCGGTGTTGGGATTTACGTTTGCGCTGGCGGTGGCGGCGGGAATGGTGTTCGGACTGGCGCCGGCGCTCGAAGCTACGAAAGTGGATTTCACGGCGGGGCTCAAGGAGAATCGCCTGCAGGGCACGAGCGGACATGGCGGGCGATTCCGATTCCGGCTGGGCCCGACGCTGATCGTGCTGCAGATGGCGGTATCGTTGCTACTGGTGATCGGCGCGGGCCTCTTCGTGCGGACGCTTGCGAACCTGCACGCGATCGACGTGGGCTTCAACCGCGAAAATCTCCTGCTGGTGCGCATCGACGGGCGACAAGGGGGATACAAGGACGCGGCGCTCGCGAGATTTTACGCGGGGCTGCTCGACCGGTTCCGGGAGATTCCGGGCGTGCGGGCGGCCAGCGCATCCAATTTTCCGCTGGTGGCGCATTATGTCAACAACGCCAGCGTGATCCCGTTCGGCAGGACGCCCCAACCCGGCGACCCGAGCACTCTGATTCTGAGTGTGGACCCCGATTTTCTCGAGACCATGCAAATTCCCATTCTGCTGGGCCGCGACCTGAAACGGGGCGACCTGGCTTCGCCGAATGTGGCCGTAGTGAATCAGAAATTCGCTTCGGCTTTCTTCGGCAGCGAGAACCCGGTCGGGCGGCAGTTCTGGCTCGACAAACAGGCGGACCCGCTGATCGAGATCGTAGGCGTGGCGAAGGCGGCGCACTACAATTCGCTGCAGGAGGAGAGCGCGCCGGTCATCTATATTCCATACACGCAGAACCGGGACCGGCGCGGGCCGATGTTCTTCGAGTTGCGCACGGCGGGGCCGCCGTTGAGCGCCGCGGCGGCGGTGCGGCGAGTGGTACACGATGCCAGTTCGAGTGTTTCGATCAGCGAGATCTCCACCCAGGCGCAGCGGATCGACCAGACCATCGCGCAGGAGCGGACGTTTGCGGATCTCGGCAGTTGCTTCGCGGCGCTGGCACTGCTGATCGCCTGCGTGGGGCTGTACGGGTCGATGGCATACGCGGTAGCGCGGCGGACGGGAGAGATCGGGATCCGGATGGCGCTGGGCGCGCAGAGAGCGGGCATCATCTGGATGGTGCTGCGCGAGGTGCTCGCGATTGCGGGTGCGGGGCTAGTGTTGGGCTATGGCGCGGCGCGGCTCACGACGCGATTCGTGGCCTCATTTCTATTCGGGATGAAGCCGAACGATCCGCTGGCGATCGGTGGTGCGATTGCGGTCCTGCTCGCCGCCGCGCTGGCGGCCGGGTACCTGCCGGCATGGAGAGCCTCGCGGATCGACCCAGCCAAGGCGTTGCGGAACGAGTAGGCACGCCGGGCCCGGTGCCGCAGGGGGCAGTCTGACTTGATTTTTAGAATTTATAGCCCTATTATCTATTTTGATTTAATAGGTACTAGAGATTCATGACTATCCGGTACTTTAAGAACGGGGCCCGAAAAGTCATGTTCAGTGATTCTGCGGTTGCGCAAAAATCCATTTCGCCTCGCAGGAGCTTCGGCTTCGCTGTGATAGCGCCTGTGCTATTGTTGGCTGCGGCGGCCAGCGCGGCCAGAGCGCAGGTAAGCTCCGCCGGGGTTACGGCTTCTCCCACCGCGCAGCAGGCTGCCGCAGGGCCGACGTTCAGCCCGGCGGGCGGCGTTCACCGTGGTCCGTTGACTGTGAAGCTCGCTAGCGCTACGGCAGGAGCGGTTCTTCGATACACAGTCGATGGCACAACGCCCAGCGCTACGGCTGGTACGGTCTATAGTGGTCCATTCACGGTCACAGGACGAACGACCGTCAGAGCTGTTGCGTACGCCAAAGGGCTGACCGTCAGTTCGGAGGTTTCGAGCACCTATCTCGTTATCGGTCCTCCTCGGGTAACCTCGTTGTCGCCGGCGAGCCGCCCTGCCGGCACGCCCGTCACGATCTCCGGCGCCGGCTTCGGCCCGGTGCGTTTGGGTGGAACTGTTTGGCTGGGGACGGCTTATGGCAAAGTGCTGAGTTGGAGCGACCGGCGAATTGTGGCCATGGCTGCACCGTACGCAAGGTCCGGAAAGGCTCGGGTCCGGGCGGCGGGCGTCTGGTCGAACACGGTGCCTTTTCAGATAGTTCCCCACTCGGCCACGGCAGTTTCGTCAAGCGGCAGTGGGCCGCGGATCGCCCGGTTTGGCG
>DATJMP010000079.1:0-12479 GCA_035508655.1 Bryobacteraceae bacterium | reverse complement strand
GCCGCAGCACGCCCAGGATGCTCATGTTGTACTTGATCGAAGGGATCCCCACTGCCGCGCAATTGCGAATCAGCGTTTGCAGTGATTCGATGTCGCGGTCCCGCTCCGGGCTCTGCGCCAGCATGATCGCCGGATGCGCCTCGTGATCGATATGGCTGGACGCCAGGAATGGTGGCGCAATGCAATCGACGCTTACCGAATACTTGTGTGCAATTTCCAGCATCCGGTTCAGCTCTTCCACCGTGGCATAGAGCCGCCCGTCCGCAATCTGGGGATAGCCGCAGATATTGCGCACGCCGTACCGGGCGAGATAGGCCACGTGCCTTTCGTTGGTCGGCGAACTCTGGCAGCCGAGTTTCATCAGCACTGGTGGGGCGGCGGCGGAGGCGGCCGGCGGCGCGGACGCCAGCGCGGCGGCGCCGGAGGAGGCGAAAAACTGCCTGCGATTCATGAAGGCTATCTTAACGCGCGAAGCCCCGGAAGTCGCGCAGGGGGTTGATTTGACGCCTGGTCCTAGTTACTTTCCGGTGCAAAATACCCGCGCCTGAGGCAAGCAGAGCGATATTCGTGAGCAACAAACCGAAACAGAATAACCACTTTCTGTTCTGACTCGTCTATGCGGTATGCGCCGCTTGAGACACGCACAACCGAGTCTGTGGGAAGGATTTCTCGCTGAAGAAGTAGCGGAATTGTGGGAGCCGTGGATGCGGGAAGTAGACGCGATCCTGGACGATGACGAACTGCTGAGCGCCGTTTTCGAAGCGCAGGGACAGCGGCATAAGGAGAGCGGTCGGCTGGGTCGCCATCAGACACCCGCTGAAGTCGTAATGCGCATGCTGCTGCTGAAGCACTTGCGCAACTGGAGCTACGAGACGCTGGAACGCGAAGTGCGCGCCAATCTCGTTTATCGCAGCTTCTGCCGGATTGGGCTGGAGAAAGTGCCCGATGCGAAGACTCTGGTGCGGCTCGGCCAGGCGGTTGGCCCCGCGGTGATCGCTGAGTTACATGGGCGAATCGTCGCTTTGGCGCAGGCCAAGGGTATCGTGCAGGGGCGCAAGATGCGGGTGGACACCACGGTCGTGGAAACCAACGTTCACTACCCGACCGACAGCAGCTTGCTCGGTGACGGCGCGCGCGTTCTGACGCGCACGATGAAAAAGGTAGCGGCCCAGAAGCGTGGCGGATTGAAGACGAAGCTTCGGGACCGGATGCGAACGGTGAAACGTCGTGTGCTGGAGATCGGATTAGCCGCGCGGCAGAAGGGGCCGCAAGGGGAAGAGCGCAAGAAAGGGGCCTATCGACGGCTGCTGAGCGCAACGCGCAAGATTGCCAATCAGGCCGAGCGCGTGATCAACGAGATCGCCCATAGCCGAGGCAAGGTAAAGAAGCTGGGACAGCAGTTGGGCGAGGCCGTCACCCGAGTTCGGCAGGTGATTCGGCAAACAGTCGCTCGCATCTTCTGTGGCGACACGCAATACCCTGAGAAGTTGGCGAGCATCTTCGAGCCGCATACGGAGATCATTCGCAAGGGCAAGGCGAGTAAGCCAACCGAGTTCGGGAAAATGGTTCAGATCCAAGAAGCTGAGAACCAGATCATTACGGTGTACGGGGTCTTCGACAAACGACCGTGGGACAGTGAACTCTTGGTGCCGGCGGTGGAATCGCATCAGCAACAGTTTGATCGAGTGCCGCGACTGGTCGCGGCCGACGCTGCGTTCTACTCAAAGGCAAATGAAGACAAGCTCCACGAAATGGGGGTGCGTCATGTGGCCGTACCCAATCGCAACACGCGGAGCCAGGAGCGGAAGCAACTGCAACGCCGGCCTTGGTTCAAACAGGGGCAACGTTGGCGCACCGGATGCGAGGGTAGAATCAGCGTGCTGAAGAGACGGCACGGACTCAGCCGCTGCCGTTATCACGGCATCGATGGAATCAAGCGTTGGGTGGGCTTCGGTGTGATCGCCGATAATCTGGTGAGCATCGGAAATGCTCTGGCCCGAGCATGAGCGGGTCGGCCGCCCGGCCTCAAGGGCCGAGCGGCCAGCACAGGCCATAAACGCACCTGCTCACTGCTCCCGGGGCCTCTACCAAAGACCGTCTTCTGGTCAAACGGCGCATTTTGCACCGGAAAGTAGTTAGTCCGCGTTGTACGATGGAACTATGCGCTCTGCAATCTTCTTAATCTGCGTGGCGGCCGCCGTCTCCGTCGCCAGTGGCGCGAACGGCATTCAGCCGCGTCCCAGTGCATCGGATTATCCGGCGCACCAGAACGTCGCCAACGTCACCGTCGCCGCTGCGCTCCTTTCTCCGGAGCAGACCAAGGAACGGTTCAACGAAGACTTGAACGTAATCGGCTACATGGTTGTGGAAGTCGCCGTCTATCCTGACCCCGATCATAAAGTGAATGTCTCGCCGCACGATTTCGTGCTGCATCTCACCCCGGGCAGTGCCATCGCCCAGGCGGTCACTCCCAACGGGCTCCCCGCCGACCTCGAGGCTAACCTGACGCACCAGGCGCTGCCCGAAGGCGCCACCGCTGAGCCGGTGGCCGGATATCTGTACTTTCCGAAGTTGCCGATGCACCGCTCGAAGAAAGGGCCGGCCGCTACGGTGGATCTCACCTGGAACGCGCAGGGCGGGCCGATTCAGGTAACGCTGATGTCGTCACGCTAGCCGCCGGCCATCGCCACGCTGCCAGCAGTCGCGCCGCGTTGTAGGCCGCGCCGTCACGATCGCCCCGCACCAGCACGATGGCGGCGAATTGCCTTAGCCAATCGGCCGGCGGCGCCGTCAGCGCCGGGCAGGTAGCGAGCAGGATGTTCGCGCCGCTTCCCGGAAATACCGCCACGGACCCGTTTGTCAACGCCAGAAAGAGCTCTTCGGAGAATCGCACGTGCTCTCCGCGGCTGCCCTCCAGTGCAATTCCCGCGGCTGCGCGCAAGCCCGGTGGCCGCCCCGTACGGCTCAGCCGATCCACGGCCTCGCCCCACAGCCTCCGGAAGAGCGCCCGCGAATCAATGCAGCGCACCAGAAATTTCAGATAGTTGATTTCCAGTACGCGGTCCAGTTCCGCGGCGGTGTAATAGCGCGAAGTGGTCGCGCGATGCCGATGCTCCACCACCGCCCCTGCCACGTAGACCGTCGGCCAGCCCTGCTGCCACGCGCGCCAGCCCAAGTCCAGGTCCTCCACGTACGCCGGCTCGTAGGCTTCGTCCACGTTGCCCAGTGCGGCCAGTTTGCTGGCATCGTACAACGAGCAGCCGCCGCTCCCGTAAAGCACCCAGGTCAAATCTTCGCCGTCGATCGCTTCGTCGCAGCGCACCGGAAAATCGTCCGGATGGTCCGCCGCCATCACGGCCTTGCCGGTCTCCTCGCGCCGCACGCCCGCTGGAAACCGAATCTGCGCCGTGGCGCAGAAAAGGTCCGGAACCTGCTCGAAGGCGTCCCAAAGCGCCGTGAAGAAGCCCGTTTCGGCCAGCATGTCATTGTTCAGCAGGCAGACATGGGAGTAGCGGGCCGCGGCGATGCCCCGGTTGACCGCGCGTGCGAATGACAGCGGCGCCTCCGCTGTCACCGTCCTTACCCGCGCCCAGGCTTCGGCGAGCCACGCCGCGCTGCCGTCGTCCGAGCCGTTATCCACCACGATGATTTCGTAAGGGGTCGGCGCCCTCTGTGCGTCGATCTTCGCCAGGCAAGTCTCCAGCAAGGCCCGCCCGTTGCGCGATGGAATCACCACGCTGATGCCGCGTTCCCGCTCTGCTCCCATGGGCCGGAGCGCTTCGTGCCGCCTGATGCGGAAAGCGCCGGCCAGGCGCGCAGCACTGTGCCAGAAGCTCAAACCAGGTCCGCGATTGACGCAGCGGCGCCATGCCACACGGCCAGCGCCTGCACGGCGAAAGCGGTGGACACCGGGTTGCGGTAGGGCAGCCACTCGCCCTTCCGTCTTCCGAACCAGAAGCCGCCGTCTTCCGCCTGAAACTCCTCCAGCCGCGACGCTTCCTCGGCCGCGGCCGAACCGTCCACCGGGACAGCGCCCGTGCGGTCCGCGTACACCCGCACGCGCAGCAGCTGTGCGTAAACGTCCGATCGCTCGAACTCCGGCCCGATCTCACGCAGCAGTCTGGCTACCCGTCCGATTCCGTCGGAAAGCGCTGCGCGGCAGCACGCCTCGTCGGCGCGCGGCAGCATTCCTTCCAGAAAATAGGAGAATGCGTGGAGCCGGTCCATCACCCGCGCACGCTCGTGGTGGCCGGGGAGGAAATTGTCGTACGAGTGCAGCGCCCAATCCAGCGACTCTTCGTATGCCTCCCGGAACCTCGCCTCGCCGTCGGCTTCCGCCAGCTCCAGCCATGCTAGCGCCGCTTTCAACTGATAGCAGCCCGTTGAGCGCGACCATCGCAACGGGTCGCGCCTCGTCGCGCTCTTTGAAGGCAACTCCAGCACCGGATGAAAGCCGTCGCCGTCGCGGAAATCGCTTAACATGTGGTGCCCAACCGCCGAAGCCGTCTCTGCGAATTCGCTCTCGCCCGTTGCCCGCCACACCGCCAGCAGCCCGCGGACGATGATCCCGCAATCGAAGAAATAGGCGAATGCCGGTTCGGAAAGCTCGAATGGCATCGTTCTGCGGGCATGATTCCAAGCGGCGCGGCTCAGAAATTGCGCCGCCGCTCTCGCCCGTTCCAGGTATACGCCTTTTCCCGTAAGCGCATACAGTTGGCACAGGGCGGATGCCGTATAGCCGGTGATTTCAGTGGAAACCGGCGCGTTCTGCGCGCGATCCGTGTGAAAGTAGCGGGCGACGCCGCCATCGGGCTGTTGAATGCCAGACCGGATGAACCACTCACCAGCGTTTGAGATGCGTCGGAGCAACTGGTTAGTGTACCATCCAAAGGGGCTATTCCTCGATTATTTCGTGTATCTACAGACACTCTTCTGGCCCTGAATTTGCAACCCCTTAGACGAGGGCTTCCCATGGCTCATCGCCCAGGCCAGCCTGCGTTCCGCGAACCGAACCCAGCCAGCCCGGCAGTTCTCAACCAGAGTCTGAAGGATTACGCCGTCATCACGCTCGACCGTGAAGGCACCATCGTGCAGTGGAGTTCCGGCGCGGAGCGCATCTTCGGCTACACTCCCGCGGAGATCACCGGCCGGCACTTCGCCGCTCTCTTCACCCCCGAAGATCTGGCAGCCAATCGTCCCGCGGAGGAACTGCGCAACGCTGTGGCCAAACAGACGGCGGAGGACCAGCGCTGGCACATGCGCAAGGATGGCAGTCGCGTCTGGCTCAGCGGAACCGTTTCCCCGGTGCATAACGACGCCGGAGAGCTGGCCGGTTTTTCCAAAATCGCGCGTGACATCACCAGCCAGAAGCTGGCCGAGCTCCAGAAAGAGGCCCTCCTGGAACGCGAGCGGGCAGCTCGCGCGCAGGCCGAGCAGGAGTGGCTGCGGATGGAAGAAATTGCCGACAAAATCCCCGCCGGCATCGCGCTTGTCCGCCTGCCTGACAAGATTTACGTCTTTGCGAACCGCACCTTTCAGGAGCTTCTCGGAGATCGCAAAGCGATCGGTATGCAGGTGGGTGCGGTACATCTCGAGGCTGATCGGGCGCTGGGCGTATTCGAAGAAGCGGTCAGAACGCGTACGGCCCAGTCGGCCAACGATTGCCCCGTGCGGTTCGGCGCCGCTCCGGGTGCCGAGGTCCGATATTTTGATATCGCCTGCCACCCGATCCCCACCGGTGCGTTCCCCTATGATTCCATCCTCATATTTGCTGTTGAAGTGACCGACCGCGTCCGTGCCCGCCAGTTGGCACGCCACCATGCCACTTCGGTCGAAGAGCAGGCCAACCTCCTCGATCTCGCCCACGATGGCATCATGGCCATGAACATGGATGGCGCCATCGAATTCTGGAATCGCGGCGCCGAAGATATGTACGGATGGACTAAACAGGAAGCGCTCGGCCGAAATGTGCACGAGTTGCTCGGCACGGACCTTCCGCTGCCCCTTGCCCGCGTCGAGGAAATCCTGCGTACGGAAGGAGAGTGGTCGGGAGAATTGAAACACCGCAGCCGCACCGGCCGTGAGCTGGAAGTCTGGAGCCGCTGGGTCCTCCGCAAACACGACGGCATCCCCTCCGGCTGGCTGGAAGTCACCCGTGACGTTACCGAGCGCAAACGGCTCGAAGCGCACCTGCGCGATGCCCAGAAACTCGAGAGCCTGGGGGTGCTCGCCGGTGGCATCGCACACGATTTCAATAATCTCCTGGTGGGCATCCTTGGAAATGTCAGCCTCGCGCAGGAGAGGATCGACCCCTCCTCCGACCTTGCGCCCCTGTTGCAGGAGGCCGCCGACGCCAGCGAGCGCGCCGCTTTCCTCACCCGCCAGATGCTCGCCTACGCCGGCAAGGGCCATATGTTTGTCTCGCCGGTGGATCTGTCGCGGGTAGTCCGCGATGCCATGATTCTGGTGCGCGGATCGATTCCGCAAAACGTGGACGTGGAACTCGATCTCGGCGACCGGCTCCCCTGCGTGCAAGGCGACGCCTTGCAACTTCAGCAGGTCGCCATGAACCTGATGCTCAACGCCGCGGAGGCCGTCGGCGGCGAGCGAGGCCGTGTGACCGTGCGCACCGGTGTCCAGGAAATCGACGACAGGGCCGCCCAAGAGGTCGCTTATGACGTAGGCAAGCCCGCGCCTGGCCGCTACGCCACCCTGGAGGTGGAAGACTGCGGCCCCGGGATCGAGGCCTCCGTACGGCCCAACATCTTCGATCCCTTCTACACCACCAAGTTCACCGGCCGCGGTCTCGGTCTGGCTGCTGTCGCCGGAATCGTGCGCGCTCTCAAGGGAGCCATCCGCGTCCAGTCCAGCCCCGGTCAGCCGACCTCGTTCCTCGTGCTTTTCCCTGCCGAAGAGTGAAGCGCCGCCGCGCTACACATACGCTCCGCCGCCAACCGGAATGTCGGCGCCGGTAATGAACTCGCTCCCCGGCGAACATAAGAACACGACCGCTTCTGCGATATCGTCGGGCTCGGCCAGCCGCCGCAACGGTGTCCCCGTAGCCCCACACCCCCCAACTCCAGTAAACTAGGAAATTCATGTCCAATTTGCTGGAGGGCAAACTTGCCCTCATCCTGGGAATTGCCAACAAGTGGAGTTTGGCGTACAGCATCGCGCAGGCATTTTCGCGCGAAGGGGCCTCGCTCGTATTGACGTATTTGGGCGAGCGGCAGCGCCAGTCCATCGAGGAGCTGGCTTGCGATCTCCGGGTGTCCGCCGTTCTCCCCTGCGATGTCACCAAGGACGAAGAACTCGCCGCGCTTACCGAATCGCTCCAGGGGCTCAACCGGCCGCTTCACGCTGTGGTGCACAGCCTGGCATTCGCCAACCGCGAGGATTTGGCGCGGCCCTTCGTGGAAACCAGCCGGGCGGGTTTTTTGTTGGCCCAGGACGTGAGCGCCTATTCGCTGGTGGCGGTGGCGCGCGCTACCGCGCCGCTGATGACCGAAGGCGGCTCGCTGAGCACGCTGACCTATCTGGGCGCGACGCGGGTTGTTCAGAATTATAACGTGATGGGTGTGGCGAAGGCATCGCTGGAAGCGGCCATGCGCTACCTCGCCAGCGACCTGGGCAAACGCAAGATTCGCGTCAACGCCATCTCGGCCGGGCCGGTAAAAACCGCTTCGGCGCGGGCCATCAAAGACTTCTCCACCATTTTGGACGTGATTCAGAGCCGTGCCCCGCTGGCCCGCAACACCGACCCCGCCGAAGTTGCCGACACTGCCGTATTCCTGGCGAGCGACCTCGGCCGCGGCGTCACCGGCAATATCCTCTTTGTCGACGCCGGTATGCAGGTAATGGGATTCTAATAAAAGAATAGTGTGGCAAATGCCGCCGGCCTGTCCTATGGGCCGGGAACTGACCGCTGATAGCTGAAAGCTGATCGTTTATGAAAGTGGAAGTGGTGCTGACCGAAGCGGATATCGCGCAAGAGTTTGCCGAAGCCATGGAGGCGCGCGACCTGCCGGAGAAGTTCTTCTACTGGTTTCCGCGCTCCGCCACGGAATGGGCGGCGCTGGCCGCGGATGGCAAGTTGTTCGGCGGGTTGGCCGAAACCTGGACGCGGATTGCGGCTGACGTGCCCATCATTGCGCAATCGTTCGGCGGCCGTGTGCCCGTGATCAGTTTCGGCGCCGGCGACGGCCGTCGCGATTGCGACTTGATTACCGCCCTCAAGGACACCGGTTGCAACTGCACGTATTACCCGGTGGATGCCAGCCAGGCGCTGCTTGAAATGGCCTGCGCCAGCGCCGACGACGCCGACGTGGAAGCCGTGGGCATCAAGGCCGACATATCCAGCCCGGTTCACCTGGTATACGCCGCGGACGCCGCCGAAGCGCCGCGGCTGTTCATCATGGCCGGGAACACGATGGGTTCTTTCGATCCGCTGGCCGAGGTCCGCTACCTGGCCCAGGCGATGAAGCCGGAAGACCGGCTCATCTTGGACGGCGAGATTTTCGACGAGGCGCAAAGCATGTTACGCCGCGATAACCCGCGCGTGCGCCGCTTCCTCTACGGTCTCCTCGCCAGCGTCGGGATCACCGAGGACGATGGGGAGATCCGCTTTAACCACAAGACCGACGAGCGTCACCAAGGTCTGCACCTCATCACCCGTTATTTCCGCGCCGAACGCGACCTGACTGCCACCGCCGGCGGCCAGCAGATCCCCCTTCAGCGCGGGGAACGCATCGGTCTCAATTTCCAGTATCTCTATACGCCCGAGGCCTTTGAATGGCTGCTGTGCGAGCAGGGCGGGCTGGACATTGTGAAACACTACCAGAGCCCCGACGGCAGGTTTGTGACCGCGATGTGCCGGCGGTAATCGCTTGGCCGCAGAAGCTGCCTGCTTTTGACGGCGGCGCTCCCTGACGGTCGCGGCTCCGCGTCAGGCGCACACCACAAACAGAGCCGCGACCGTCAGGGAGCGGTTCGTCCGATGGTCAGGTGCGCTGGCGAGGACGCGGGTAAGGCCGCTGGAAGGCGGCCCTAACGGCTGACTTTAGCAACCAGCGTCAGTTAGGAATCTCCGTAGCTGATTTCCGCATTGCGCGCTGAAATGGCAGAATACACCAACAGAACCAGCGCCAGCGCCAGCAGGCCGGGCACGGCAATCCAGAAGGGCGTCGGGTCGGTCGAGGTCACCATCACGTTGAACGGAGGCGGCACGGGGACTTCCACCGGGCACAGGTTTTTGAGATAGAAAAGGACGCTGATTTTTTTCAGCACGCTGGGTAGGAACGGGTTGATGCCCTCCCACACCCATACCACCGCGGCGGCGATCATCGGGTTCTTGAACAGAATTCCGCACATCAGGAAAACGGCGCCATAGCCAATGCAAGCCAGCGCGGCCACCAGCATGTACGAGCCCAGTTGGCTCAGGCCGGGACCATGCCAGATGTAATCGCTCCAGGCAGCCGCCGAATGCCGGCCAATCAGCAGGAATGCGGCTGCCACGCTGGGCACCCAAAGCGCCAGCGCCACGGCCAGGCCGGCCAGGTACTTCCCCGCCACCAGCACTTCCCGTCTGATGGGCGTGAGGAAATAGTAATGCAACGTTTTCTGCAGCATCTCTCCGCGGAAGAGGTTGGCAAAAATGCCCATGCAGCCGAAGAAGATGCCGGCGCGCAGATAGTAGAGCAGAAACATGGCGGCGAATGCGATGCTGTCCGCTCCCAGGCTGTGGTTGGGCGCGGGCCTTCGCGATTCCACCAACCAGTGCAGCAGAGTCAGCCCAACCGGCGCTGCTGCCAGGCAATAGATCCACCAGCCGCGGCGCGAGAGAAACGTTCGCTTCAGCTCCAGCCGCATCACGCCTAAAAGTTCTCGGCCTACCAGACCGGAAGCCGGTTTGCCGGGGACGTGAAGCTGGTTCATGCCGTGCCTCCTTCGGCGCCGATCAGGTACTGATAGACCGAATTCACGTCGTCATCGGCCGGGGCAACGGATTCCACGTCCAGGCCGCATTCGAGAATGATGCGGTTCAGCAGCAGGTAAAAGCGGTCGGCGTCGGCTGTGCGCAGCAGCAAGCCGTTGCCCGCGAGTTTCGCCTCCACCACGTGATCCTCCTGGAAAAGGCGGGCGGCCAGCAAGTGCGGCCGGTCGCAGCGCACCTGGATTTGCATCGGCTGCTCCTTCACCTCGCTCCGGACGCCTTGAATCTGTCCCTCCGCCACCACGTAGCCGTGGCTCAGCAGAATCACCTGGTCGGAAATCTTATCCACCTCGTGCAGGATGTGGCTGGAGACGATCACGTGCCGCCCCTCCACGCCCCATTGGCGGAAAAGCGCGATGGCCTCGGCGCGCGCCAGCGGATCTAGCCCGTTCAACGGCTCGTCGAGCACCACCACCCGCGGTTCATGCGCGATGGCCTGCGCCAGCTTGATGCGCTGTCGCATTCCTTTGCTATAGGCCGCCACCGGCCGGTCGGCTGCGGCGGACAGGCCCGTCAGTTCGAGCGCGGCCAGAGTTCGCCGATCGCACTCCGCGTCCGTCATACCGTGCAGGCGGAGGAAGGAATGGATGAACTGGTAGCCCGTGATTCCCGGGGGGAACGCGTCGAACTGGGCGCAGTAGCCGAGGATGCGGCATAGTTCCTGCGGCCGGTCGGGCGGCGTGCCAAGTACACTGATTTCGCCCTGCGTCGGCCGGATCAGGCCGCACATCAGGTTCATGAGGGTGGTTTTGCCGGAACCGTTCGGGCCCACCAGGCTGGTAATCCCCGGAGGAATCGAGAGCGTCACCTTGTTGATGCCCAGCACTTCGCCGTAGAATCGCGAAACGCCGGTGAAGGTAATGTCAGCCTCACTCACGGTTCGACCTCCAACTCCACCACCGAGACGTCGAGGCACCGCGAAGGAAGACAGGAGTCGGAAGTCAGAATCCCAAGTCGGCATTCCGTCCTCACCCCGCGCACTTCTGACTTCCGTCTCCTGGCTTCTGACTTCGTTTTCCCAAGCTTCACCGCACCACCTCCGTGGCCCGGATCTTCCGAGCCAGCAGGTAGAGGCAGACCCCGCAAAGCCCCGCCAGCGTGACCCACGACCATCCCAGCGACAATTCCTCGCCGAGTGGTGCACGGAAGAAAACCGCGCCATTTGTAGTGGGGTTCGAGCCTTCGAAAAGATGTTTCCAGACGGAGCCGATCAGGTAGCTGATATTGAGGAGGTTGCCCCAGTTGGTTCGCTGCACGCCGTCGATGGTTGCACCGAATCCTCCGGCCACGAAGAACACGCCAAACATTAGGGCGCCGGCCGCCGGTTTCCATTTCACCCAGGCGGAAAGCGCTAGCGCCAGCAGAGAGAGCACCAGAATCCAGATCCAGGCGCCGACGAAAATGCCGTAGGCGAAGCGCCAGTGGTCGGCCATCCATTGCCAGCCCTCCAGGTAACCTTCGAGGCCGAACAGAAGCAGACCGGGCACCCAGGTCATACACGAGAGCAGCACCACCAGCACGGTCATCTTGCCCAACACGTACTCGGCGCGCGAAAATGGCCGCGCCAGATAGAGCGAAAGCGCGTTGTTGGCCAGATCCGGTGAGATCTGTCCGGGGCCGACGAACGAAGCCAGAAAGAGGGCCAGCATGCTCTGCCAGCCCAACACGGTCAGGAAAAAAACCACGTTGATCGAGATCAGACGGTTGGCGTTCTGCGCTCCGAACAGTCCCAGCGCGCTGGCGTTGTGCTGGACGTAGATGATCAGCGCGCACACCAGCGGAAAGAGGAAGCTGGCGATATAGAAGATGGTGAGAAATCGCGACCGGTGCAGGTCTTCGAACGCATAGCGCGGGATCACCAGGAAGCGCCGCCAGGCAGGCGTGAGGCCGCCCGCGTAGGGCCGGTACGTCTTCTTATAAACGGCCATTTGCGCTCCCTTCCATCTTGGAATCCATGGCCTTCAGGAAAATGTCCTCCAGGGAATCGCGTTTGTGGTTGAGCCGGCGGATCTGTACATCCTCGCGGGCCGCAATTTCATACAACCGGCGCACCTGCACGTCTTCCGGCAGGATCACCTTGATTCGCCCTTGCGCGCCGGCAGCGGTTTCGCAGCCCAGCTTCTCCATGGCCTCCAGAAAATTGCCGTTCATCCCGCCGCGCGTCTCGATCTCCAAAAAGCGGCGGTTCATGCGCCGCTCCTCTTCCAGATTGCAGAACGCGGCGACGTTGCCGTCTTTCAGGATGAGCACCTGATCGCAGCACTCCTCCACGTCGCGCAACAGGTGCGACGAAAGGATCAGGTGCAGATCGCCGCGGTCGCGGATTTCCTGAATCAACTGGATCATGCGGGTGCGCGCCGGCGGATCGAGCCCGTTGGTCGGCTCGTCGAGGAACAGCAGCTTGGGCCCGTGCGCGATGGCCTGCGCCAGTTTGGCCATTTGTTTCATGCCGAGTGAATAGGTGCCGAGGGCCCGGTAACGGACCTCG
>DATJMP010000078.1:0-22104 GCA_035508655.1 Bryobacteraceae bacterium | reverse complement strand
GCATACGTTGCGCAACAGCTCCCGAAATTTCTGGAAGGCCGCACGCCACCGAACTTCGCCCCGGATGACTATGAAGTGGACTTCGCCGGCCGGGCCACCGTTAACGATCTCACGCCGCTAGGCAGAATCCAGATGGGGCTGCCGGCAGAAAAGAGCACGGACGCGAGGCAGTAGCTTTAATGAGAGGAGGGCTGCAAGGTTATGTCAGCATCGGGCATCCAAACGGAAAAATCGGTGGGTATGTGGTCGCATTTCATTGGTGGAGAGCAGGTGGAGGGTTCGTCCGGGCGGTTCGGAGACATATACAATCCGGCTACAGGGCATCGAAAGGTGCGCGTGCCGTTCGCAAACCGTGAGGAAGTTGATCGTGCGGTGCGGGTGGCCACGGCGGCGTTTCCCCCGTGGGCCGCTTTGGCGCCACTGCGTGCTGGAGCGTCGTGGAGTCGAGGCGATCAGTTTCGTCGGCTCGACCCCGGTAGCAAAGTACATCTACGCTCGCGGAACCCGCGACCGGGAAACGTGTGCAGGCGCTGGGTGGTGCGAAGAATCACATGGTCGGCCTGCCTGACGCCGATCTCGACCAGGCGGCGGACGCGCTGGCAGGGGCGGCCTACGGGTCGGCTGGCGAGCGTTGCATAGCGATTTCCGTGGGAGTCGTGGTGGGCGATGAGACGGGCGACGCGCTGATCGAGCGACCGGCTCTGGGCGCAGCAGCGCCCGCCGGCTGGCGCGATCGAGGCGAGCGCCGGGATGGAGCAGTGGTTCGTGGCTTGCCGCGGCGGCCGCGTCTACGCCTTCAGTCTGGAAGGTCGGCCACAGTGGAACGAACTGATCCCGTAAGCCCGCAGCGCGAATTTGGAGACTGGAATGGAGGGTGGAAAGCCGCGATTGGCGCGGCTTTCGTGGTGGTCGATGTGGACGCGTCTGCTAAGCAGGCCGGGACCGTTCGAATTCCAGACGAGCCGAACCCGCCGCTGGGTCAGGCGAGAGACGGTACGGGAGAACGACGGCCACAGAGACAGGAAGTGGGCGCCGTCGGCCGCGGCTGCGGATGCGTCTCCTTCTGGGCAGAGAACGGCCGCTCATCGGAAGAATATGGCGTTATTTGGGATATTTCGAGGCAGGGCGCGGACGCACGAGCCGAACTACTGGGGAGGAAGAATTCGTATGGACAGAAATTTGGCTCCGTGGGGCAAACTCGCGGTACACCACCTTATTGCGCATAATCCGAAGATGAGTTTTCTCGGGTTCTATCAACTCATCTTGGCCTTCGGCGTTAGCCGCAGAAATCGACCCTCTGTAACCCACAGAAAACTCGACACCGGCCGAAAAGGCACGGGATGACGATTCGAACGACCATGTCTCGGTTGACAGGGAACGGCATCGTTTCAGCGGCAGTTGTGGGCATTTTCAATTCACCCGAAACGGAAGATCCTCTGGAGGCAAGCTCATCAAATCCGACCGGAATTGGTCGTAGGTATAACCGCGGGGCAGGTACGAAAGGGATTTCAAATCGTAGTAATCGCGGTCGCTCATGAATTCTTGGGCGAGGCGGAGAGAGATAGCTGTTGCACGGTCATGATCAACGACCTTACTGAGATGAAGGTGAGCATACCCGTCACTTTCGATTGAACCGGAATCCACCGGCGAGGCGCCTTTTGCGCGTAGCTCCTTGAGAAACCGTCGTGTATTCGCACCATGACCGTATACTGCGACCGGCCCTACGAAACCCCTTTGATGCAGTCCTTGTGGGATGCGAGCCAGGATTGGGTCTCGGTCAGGGTCTGTTCCGTCTCGCCCGCATAGAGCATGACATTTACTTTGGTCCAGATTCCCAAGTCTCGACAATGGCGCAACATCCTGGAAGCCCGCTCAAGATGTCCTTCACGGAGCCGCGCGCCTCAAAGCCGGTGAGCGAGCACGTGGTCGAGCCCGCGTTGCAGATGCCGATGGCGAGGTTGTTCTGGCGTCTTCGGCATATACTCGGCCCGGCGACAAAGAGCCGACTTCCATCCTTAATTTTGGGCGACTTCCCCGAAACGCATCCGGACCATCTGGCCGATTGCTGGTGGAAAGGGCTGTTCACGCCAGTAATACCGTTCGACATGCCCTCTGCGGCAAGCCGTGCAGTGTGCTCCAGTCCCGAAGATCCGACACAGCGCGCTGTAACGTTTTTCTCTCCCGCCACACAATAAGGGCACGATGCCTACCATCACAGATATTCTCACCGGACTTTCCGGCGCGGGCGGATGCGACTTCCGCTCCTCCACGGGGGAACTCTTCTACGTTGAATTCTCTGGAAACTTGTCTAAAACCAATCCTCTTTCGCCGGCCCACACCGTAATCGGCACCGGATACAGCAACCCGGAAGACATCGAACTCAGCGCCGATGGCGTGCATGCCTACATCACGGAACGCTCCGGCGATCTGGTAAAGGTAAGCCTGTCGACCCCGAATCGCGCCTCCGCCACTGTGATTGCCAGCGGAATGGTGGCGCCACAACAGATGGCGCTCGATGAAGCGCACGATACCGCCTACGTTGTGGAATACGCCCCAACCGGAAATCTCTACCAGATCAACCTGACCAGCGGCACGAAGACGGCGATCCCGGTGACGCTGAACAACGCTGTGGGTCTGGCCATCACTTCCGACAGCCAGTACGCCTATGTAACCGAGCAGACGACGCCCGGCCGCATCCGAAAGATCCGCCTCAGCGATGGATCCGCCACCGTCATCGCGACTGGCTTTACCGCTCCCTTCTTCCTGATCTGGGGAGATCCGGCCGAGGCATCTCTGCTGGTTGCCGAGCGCGATCCCGCGAACCGCGTTACGCGTGTCGACTTGGCCACGAACACCACAAGTCTCGTGGCCGGCGGCTTTTCGTCGCGGCCCGGTGCGATGGCGCTGATGAGCCCGTCGCGATTGCTGGTTCACGGAGAAACCACGCTCTCGATCGTCGACTTCCTGCCGTTCATCACATCCGGCCCGTTGTTCATGGGCTTCGGTTTCATCCCGTTCGACAAGGTCATCCAGACGCCGGGGCCAAACCAGGGCCTGGCCGATACCACCGTCCCCCCAGGCTATTTTTACCAGGTCAAGGACACGCCCTTCGGCGGAACCCTGCCCATCATGATCAACTACCCGGCGGCCACGGCTCTCGGCGCGACTCACTACAGGATCACGGTCGACGGCGTAATTCGGTTAGACTCCTGGACGGATGAAGAGTGGAACGGCGTAACGTTCGTTCCTGTAACCACCTCGACAGTTGTGGTGAACTTCCAGCCCGGATTCTATCCTGTCCGGACTTCTCCATTTCTGTTTATGAATCCTTCGTTGGGCAGCCTGATGGATTCAACCGGACTCAGCAACGCCGTTCACACTCTGGTGGTGGAGTTCGTAAGGCCGAATCCCCTGCCGTTTTCTACGAGCCCGATTGTGCTGGCTACGACAGCACCAGTGATGTTCCGTGTGGACAACAACCCCTGTAAAGCCGTGCTCGCGGCGCCGAAGGTCGGAATCAATGTGGCCGACGCATGCGGGATCTTGCGATATGTTTTGACTACCGACACGGTGGCCATGGTTTTCACGGCAAGCCATCCGAACAACTTTGCCGACTACTCATTCGGTCTGATTCGCGGTCATAACGCTCCGCCTCCTCCCGTCATCGTCGGGGCCACCAGTGGGCAGGTGAGCGCGGCCACCAACCCGGGGACGATAACGGGTACGGTCGCCGGTCTCCTTGGTCCCTGTGTTGCCGGCGGGATGGCAGCGTTCGCCGAATCCCTCTATGTTGCGGCAAGGGCCAACAACGGCTGGTCACGCCAATCCCAGTACGACGCTTCCGATCTCCAGGCGTTCACATTGGCTCACTAAGTGTGGACGCCTTAACGGATCGATAGATATTGCGAAATCCTTAGGGCTGTATCGTGAGCGCCCCGGCAGAAAATCTTCGGCATTGGGAGATTGGCGTGGCCGGGGCGGTCGCGATACGGCGATTTGCAGTAAGCTCTCAACAGATCTCTATCGGGATTGAATGCTGGAAGAGGGGTCTTGGAGAGGCGGGCAAGCGCCCATGTACCGAACAGGTCGCGCAGTCGGCATTGCGCTTCCCGTTGGGAATAGCGGCTCGGAGATGCGAAGCCGAGGCCGGCGCGATGGGACGACACCCGTGCAAGCACACGAGGAGGATGAACCCAGAGCGGGCCGAAGCGGGCATCCCGAGAAATGAATTACGCAGCGCATGGTTACGATGAATCGATCTGGTAGACCGACCGGAAACTCTCGGAATGCTCGTAGCAACGCTCGGCCACGAACCACTCGGTGATCCGTAATGTGCCGACACGACACACGGGGCAGCGACGTTCGACGGCACGCCTTTGATCATCCGTGAGGAGGCCGGCGGGAACCTCGGCAGGCATCGGCGCGTTCAGGTGTTGACGGCAGAGGCTGAGCCGGAAAGAGCGATTGCGGTTGGCCAGGAAACCGAAGTGGCGAATCTTGACGAACCCCGACGGTAAAACGTGGAGCAGGAAACGGCGGATGAATTCGGTGGCGCTCAAGGTCATTATCTTGATGCGGTTGTGATCCTTCGAGTCGCGCCAATGAAAGCCAACCTTTCCGTGGTCCAAACTGAGGAGGCGGCCATTGGAGATGGCCACGCGATGGGTGTAGCGGGCCAGATATTTCAACACTTGTTCGGGCCCGCCAAACGGAGGCTTGGCGTAGACCACCCAGTCGGATTTCTTCACGGTCTGCAACCAATCTTCAGACCGGGTGGGGTCGGACAGATCGGCCAGCTTCGCATTCGCCGTGGTCGGTGAACGGTTTCGTCACCGAGCTTCGCGGCGGACCTCGCAGTGTCGGTCACTTGCCCACGCCACCGTGTCTTGAAACGAATTTGGCCCGACTTTCACTATTTCCACGCTAATGATTCTGGAGACCAGCGATTCACTCGGGAGCCGCTGACCCTGGCGCCAATCAAGGAGAAGAACCCATGCCTGTGATTCAAGTAGGGCTTATTGACAAAACGGGGTTCGATGCCCACCTTCTGCAAGACACGGCGGACGCGTTGAACGTGCAGGTGATGCGCGATTTACCGCAATACTGAGAAACTTTAAAATGTTCGGTAGAAGCGAGGTTGGCGCATGAGGGCAGCGTGGTATGAGAAGCAGGGTCCTGCCAACGAAGTGCTGATCGTTGGTGAGAGGACGGACCCTCGACCCGGAGTCGGAGAAGTCCGGATTCGGATCGCAGCCTCTGGCATAAACCCCGGCGACATTAAAAAGCGCCAGGATTCATTCGGGTTGGGTATGCCGTATCCGCGCGTCATTCCGCACAGTGATGGCGCCGGGTGGTCGACCTAGTCGGTGATGGCGTATCGGCGGAATGGGTCGGACGACGAGCGTGATGTTACGGCGCGCAGTCCTATCGCCCGTTCGGGACGGCCGCAGAGTTTACCGTGGTGCCGCTCGACCATGTCGCACCGCTCCCGGAGTACATATCGCCGGAAGAGGGTGCTTGTCTTGGGATTCCTTGTATTACGGCGCACCGCGCGGTCCACGTCGGGGCTGACGTCGCCGGATAGACGGTTTTGGTGCAGGGAGCCGGGGGCGCTGTTGGAATGTGTGCGGTCGCTCTCGCGCGATATGCCGGCGCGCGCCTGATCGGCACGGTGCGATCGCCCTCCGAGGAGCCAGCGGCGCGGACTGCCGGTGCTCACGAAGTCATTCTCAGTGATCAGGGCCTGGTCGCACGTGTTAAGGCTCTCACTCCCGAGGGCGTGGACCATGTAAGCGAAGCGGCGTTCGGGGCCAATATCGACGCCGCCATCGAGATGCTGAAGATGGGCGGCTCGATCGTCGCTTACGCGACCGACAACGCGACTCCGAAGGTTCCGTTCTGGCTGATGGTATTCAAGAATATCCGCGTGTTCTTCCTGGGGAGCGATGATTTCCGCTCCGGTAGCGCAACCGCGGTCCTTTCACACCCTACTTTAGGTGTGCCAACACCTTCGCCAAAATGCCTCTGCGGTCCTGCTTGCGGTGCGGGCCGCTGCGGTCCAGGTATTCCGCCACGGCGACGCATGAATCGAGATACCTGCATCAGCTCAAGGAGGCGGCTGGCCCTGGCTGCTATCCGCGTCGCGCTCCAACGTTACTTTTTTTACTGCTTCTTTTTCAGATTCAGAAACACATAGGTCCCCAGGTTCTCCGAGGTGACGATGTCGGGCATGCCGTCACCGTTCACATCCACCAGCACGAAATGCGATCCGACGCCGGAGCGGTTATTGACAAGCTCCGGTTCGAAGCGCGCGCCGCCGGCCGCGGATTTGTCTCGCACCGTGTGGAACACATAGAGCACCGGCTCGCTCCAGGGATCGGGGTCCGAGTAGCCGAAGTGCGACATGTAGCGTTTGCCGGTGACGAGGTCGGGAATACCATCGCCGTCCATATCGGCGCAGGCGGCCGCGTGCGGCTCCGTGAAAATGACGCCGCCGGCATTCTTGGTCACGAAGTTATCCATGACGACGTGCTGGACGAAAGAGACATTGTTGTTCGCGTCGCGTTTCTGCTCCCACCATGCGACGCCGAAGCCGTGCCCCTCCATGGGGCCGACCACGTCGATCAATCCGTCGCCGTTCACGTCATACGCGCAGAGCTCAGCGCCCCCGGCGCCGCCCTGCGTCGCGCCCCAGCGGCCGAACGCCACGGGGTGCATCTTCCAGGTGCCGGGCGTGCCGGGCGGCGGCTGCTCCCACCAGCCGTAGGCGTTCAGGAAGTCCATTCGGCCATCGCCGTTAATATCTGCCACTCCAAGGCCGTGACCGATGTTGACACCCCAGGGTCCGGGTTCCGAAACATCATGGGTGGTCCACATCACCGTCGGGTTGTTCGGATCCCATTTCTTGGGATCGAAGGTTGAGTACCGCAGGCGGTTCATGCCGGCGTGAATGAGATCGGGCCGGCCGTCGCCATCGATGTCCTTGAAGAGAGTCTCTTCATTGCCGACCGGCGCTATCGTGATGTACTTCTGCCAGTGGCGCGACTGACCCTTCGGGTTTACGAACAGATAACCTGTGCCGTTTCCGGCGTTGCCCGCCATCTGGAGGATGTCGGGCCAGCCATCGCCCGTGAAGTCATAGGCGATATTGACCATCGCCGGAATGGGCCACTCGGACGTCGGGTTGAATGAGACCGGCGTGTAGATCTGCTTGCCGACGCGGAAGTCCGGACCGAGATAGTAGAACGGGCCAGCGGCGATATCCAGCTTGCCGTCGTGATTGAAGTCGGCGACGGCAGTGCTCCACGAATAGTAGTGCGGGTCGACCCG
The DNA here is from genome assembly GCA_035508655.1 of Bryobacteraceae bacterium. Classification (GTDB taxonomy): domain Bacteria; phylum Acidobacteriota; class Terriglobia; order Bryobacterales; family Bryobacteraceae; genus DATGMB01. The sequence goes on along the minus strand of DATJMP010000078.1, from coordinate 14,775 downwards.
CACTTCTTTGAAGTTCTTGCTCGTCTCTTCGGGTGCCCAGGTGTGGTTCAGGATGTCCTTATACATGAAGTCCCGGATATGGACTTCGCCCGTGCCGCCCACGTAGAAGCCGATCTGCCCGTAGCCGTCCTTTTCGGGATCGGGGATGTTGCGCCCGGCGCCGCCGCCCAGCGATCCGCCGTTAAACTTGGGCTGGACGCTGTTGTCGGTTACGAGCACCTCCACGTCGTTGTAGCCACCGGCCTCGAAGGCGCCGGTCGGGCGCTGGGCCAGATGCGACTCTTTCGGATACTGCGCCGCGAGTTCCGGCGATATGGGCGGAGCGGGTCCGGGATTGATGACCCGGCCGCCACTGAGTGCCGCGGTTGCTGCCGTCATTCGGGCCGTCGCATCGTTCGCCGCCCCGTTCGCCGGGCCAGCAGCGCCACGTCCGGCGCCGCCCCCCGCGCCACGCCCGGCACCCCCGCGGCCCGGGGGCGCGGGTAACGCCTCGCGGGTGACCTCGTTGCCGCTGCCGTCAATCCTGACCAGGTACGGCAACAGATCGTCCTCGGTTACGGACATCAGGAGGCCCTTCATGCCGCCGTCCGGCGTTTTTTCGGCTCGCATCAGGATACCGGCCTTGCAGCCGGCCACGCACTTCACGCTGGCGTAGATCTGCGTATCCTGAAATTCTTTTCCGTCGAGGAGAAGCCAGCCGCCCGCCGCACTTTTCGGCGTGCCGACGATTTCGCCGTTCTGCACCTTCCAGTCCGCGGCGCCGAGGGGGTGGAAGCCAGTCAACGCGGTTCCTGAGAACCTGTAGTCCGCCCGGAATGTCGGGCCCTCGGTGAACCCCGAGATTGCGAACAGCGCGCAGATTGCAATCGCTGCCGCGGCAATCGCGTGTTTACTTCGGATACGTTTCATACGCCCTCTTCCCAAGAACCCCCGTCAATTGGCCTGGAGCAAAGAGCAGCCTTGTGCGTGCAAAGTGCTTCAGATGTACGGGGGAGCAGTATATCATGGCGCCATCGGGCCCCGGGCCATAAAATCTCATTGAGGCAACCGTGCGCATCAGCGGAGCCCTTTCGCCGGCGGATCGTTCCAATGCGCCATGGGAAGCCCGGGCACGGGCGCGCGGAAATAGGGAATCTGATTCCCCTTGAGCGATCCGACGTATACGGTTTGCAGGTCGGGCCCGCCGAAAGTGATGCTGGCCATCCAGGGTGCGATACCGCGGCCGGTGGCAAACAGCACCTCTTCGGTCACGTGATTGGCGAAGAACTGGCGCTCGAGCGCATCGACCTTTTGCGGGTCGCCCTCGTCCAGGAGCACGCGGAGATCGCCTTGCGGCGTCAGCACGAACAGCTTGTCGGAGTACACCATGGTTCCCCAGAGGTTGCCGTAACTATCGAAGGCGATGCCGTCCGGCCAGGCTCCCTTCCCGAGGTTGGCGGGGCCGAAGATTTCGCGATCCACCAGGGCGCCATTTTCCGCCACGCGAAGGCGGGTGATGCATCCGCCGGTGGTTTCGACGACATACAGTAATTCTTCGCGGGCATCGAAACGAATCTCGTTGGTGAAGCCAAAGCCGTCGGCTACGATGTGGAGCGCGCCGGCCTCGTAACGGGCCAAATAGCCGTCTTTCAGATCGGTGCGGAGGGCGTGCATCCAATTTTTGAGCCGAGTGGAGATGGTGACCCAGACCCGGTCGCGCGAATCGCGGAGCACGAAATTCACCTTGCCGACCGGCACGCCGTCCACGGTATCCGCCAGGACGCGCGAGTTGCCCTCGCGGGTCATTTGCTCCAGGCAATCGGCGCCGAAATTGGCGATGAGGAAATCGCCGTTGCGGGCGAAAGCCAGCCCGTTGGGAAGCGTCCCTTCGAAATACCGGGCGGCTTCCGAGGAGGCCTCGGCAAAATGAGCCGACCGCCTTTGCGTGACAATCCTCTGGTTGCCGCCGGGCTGGATTGCCACGACTCCGCCGCGCGCGTCGGCGGACCATAAGGTGCCATCCGGCTCCGCCAGAATACATTCCGGCCTTTGCAGCCCGCGGCCGATGTATTGGAGGGCGGATGGATCGATTCCGAAATCAAGAATGGGATTCGGGCTAGCCATCAGTAATGCACATTATGCAATGGAAAATGCTCAAAGAGCTTCAGGGGAATGCTATCAGCCGGGCAAAAGGAGAGTCAAGGTGGCCCGGGCATAATTCAGGCATAATAAACTGGAATGCCGCTTCCAGCTCTCAAGGACTATCGGAAACGCCGCAAAGAAACCCGGGAAACGCCTTCGATCCAGAGCCTCGACCGGGGGTTGCTGATCCTCGAAGCCGTCGGCAGGTCTACCGAGCCCGTCTCGCTCGGATATCTTTCAACGATGCTCGGTATCGACCGTAGCAGCGCCTTCCGGCTGGCGAATACCTTGAAGCGCCGCGGATTTCTTGCCACTCCAAGCGCCGGCAGGGATTACGTCCTCGGGCCCTCTGTATGGCGGCTTTCCCGCCAGTACGACTGGAGCAAGATGCTGGTGACGGTTGCGCACGAGCACCTAAAGGCCCTGGCCGCCGAGACCAAGGAGACGGCGCACCTGGCGGTCCGCGAGGGCCGGAATGCCTTGTTCATCGACCATGTTACCGGGAATCACGTGATCGGGGTTTCAGGGCAGACGGGCGAATTGGTGCCGCTCTACTGCACCGCTCACGGCAAAGCGCTCCTGTCCGACTTCGAGGAGCGCGATCTCGCCGGGCTGTTCGGCGGAAAGGCGCTGAAGGCGTATACGAAAAACACGATCCCGGGCGTCCGGTCGCTCGCGAAGGAGTGCGAGGCGATCCGGGCCCGGGGTTTTGCCACCGATGAATCGGAATATCTGGAGGGCGTACGCTGCCTCGCTGCGCCCATTCGCGACCGCGGCGGAGTTGTGATCGCCTCCATCGGCATTTCCGCCCCGGCGGCGCGCTTTCCCAAAGAGCGCGAAAGGGAATTGGCCGGGCGGGTGTCGGCGGCCGCCGCGCACATTGGAGAAATCAGCGGCTCGCTGGAAGAATAACGCACCCAATCTGTTCACAACGCGCAATAGCGGTTGCGCAACGTGCACCGAACAGTTAGACTAAGGCCGACATGAATCGCCGTGTTTTTTCACAGGCCCTGGCCGGGGGCGTGCTTGGCGCGCGCGTGCTGGCCGCACGCAAGCTCACCTTGCATGTAGGCCACACCGGCCTCACCTGGATCCCGCTCGGCCCTTCCGCGGGCCCCCGGCCTGCCATCAACCCCATGGTGGATCCGCAATATGTCGAGGCTGCAATCCGCGACATCTCCGGCATCGGCTTTTCCGGCATCGAGCTCTTCGGCAACCAGATCGAAGCCATGGAGGCGCACGGCGGAGTTGGCGCGCTGCTCGAAAAATACAATCTGCCGCTCATCTCGGCGTATTGCGGCACAAACCTCTCCGACCCGGTGCAGCGAAAAGATTCGATCGCCAAGACGCTCGCCTGGGCAAGGCTGGTCAAGAAATACCGCGGCAGAGTCATCGTGGTCGGACCGAACGGCGTCGAGCGCAGCACCTACGATTTCCAGACACACAAGCAGGACATCCTGACCACGCTCAACGAGCTTGGCAAAGCCGTGATGGACATGGGACTCACCCCGGTGCTCCATCAGCACACCGGCACCTGCGTGGAGACGCGCGACGAGACCTACGCAGTGATGGAGGCCGTGAATACCCGCGCCATGAAGTTCGGTCCGGATATCGGCCAGTTGCAGAAGGGCGGGTCGGACCCCGTGCAGGTCGTCAAGGACTTCCTCCCCTTGGTGCAGCACATGCACCTCAAGGATTACGCGGGCGGTCGGGAATATCTGGGATATTGCCCGCTCGGCCAGGGCAAGGTGGACATTCCGGCCATCCTCTCCATGATGAACGGCCGCAAGACGGCCGGAAGCGTGATGGTGGAGCTGGATTCGCCGGCGCCCCAGCCGGTTCCGGCCCTGGAAGATGCGAAAATCGCGAAGGCCTACCTGGAAAAGGAGGGCGTCACGTTCCGCGCGTGACGCCCTGATTCCGATGCGCCGAGGCAGGCGAAAGCGACGCAATTTGACTTGCATATTGTGCAATAATTGAGACTCGAATCCATCGGGGTAGCAGGGCTTGCTGGAGGGGCGAAGTGGCAAAAAAAACAACCGTAGCAATCGCGCACAGCGGCGCGGATCTGGGGAAGCCGGGCGAATACAGCGAAGCGCAGCTCGCTCTGGTGAAAGACATGATCCGCCAGATCGCGGATCAGACCATGGGCGGCATGCACAACATCGTCAACCCCGGCGACAAGGTTCTCATCAAAATCAACACCGTCATTCCCTGCCCGCCAAACGCCGGCTTCACCACCGATCCGCGCATGTTGCAAGCCCTGATCGAGCTGGTGAAGGAGCAGCGTCCGTCGCGCATTCAGATCGGCGAGCGATGCGCCATGGGCGCCGATACCATGCAGGCCATGATCTCCTGCGGCATCGCCGACGTCGCGCAGCGCACCGGCGCCGAGCTTTGCCCGTTCGAACATGTGCCGTTCGATATGTACAAGATCGATCGGCCGGTCAGCTTTAACGAATTTCCGGTTCCGCGGCCGGTGCGCGAGGCCGATGTCTACATCGGGCTGCCGAAGATGAAGGTCCACGTCCATACTACCTTCACCGGTGCCCTGAAACTGCAATTCGGCAACCTGCCCGACTACGACTGGATGGTTCGCTGCCACCGCGACGAGATCTACCAGAAGATCGTCAACCTGACCCGCGCCGCCAATCCGAAGTGGTTCGTGATGGATTCCCTCTATGCGTGCCAGGGCAACGGCCCCTTCAGTCCTTACCATGAAGATCTCATCCAGGACTTCAATACGATCTGCGGAGGCCCCGACCCTGTCGCCGTCGATACCATTTGCGAGGCCCTGATGGATTGGGACGAGCCGGGCACGAACGTGCCGTCGACCGTTTTAGGGGCAGCGGAAGGGCTCGGCACCAACCGCATGGAAGAGATCGAGCTCCAGGGCGCGCCGCTCGACCGCGTCAAACGGCGCTTCCGGCGCCAAAGCAACATCCTGCAGGGCCAATATCCGAACGTGAACGTGGTGATGGGCTCTACCTGCGAGGCGGGGTGCAAAGCGATTGTGCGGATCCAGTTGGATCAGTTGAAAGCGGACGGCACGCTGGACCGGCTCCAGCGGCCCTTGTACGTCTTTACGGGGCTGCAATTCGAGCAGCACATTCAGCCTGTGGACGGCGATGTGATTGTCGTCGGCGATTGTGCCAAGCCGGTGCTCGATCGCTTCCCCAATGCGCAGTATTGGGGCGAATGCCAGGAATACCCCAACTGCACGCCGATTTGGGCGAACCGGCCCGATGTGGGGATCGCCCATTACGTGCGGCATCTCGCGGCTGTCCAACAGGCCAACCCGGCACGATAGGGCCGCGGGAGAAAGCGGGTTCCGGCCACACCGGCGGCGTTGCACCCGGCGCTTTGGAGCGAGCCGCCATACAACGCCCAAGGTTCGCCATCGGCGTCAGCGAGGAACGGCGGTCCAGTCCTTTACGCCTTTTTTTCCAAAGAAAATGAACGTGCCCATCCGGCCGCTGTTGGCGATGTCCATGATACCGTCGCCGTTCAAATCCAGAATTCGGGGCTGTCTGCCGACCCCCGAGTTGTTGTAGATGAGGTGTGGAATGAAATCCACCTGCCCATTGCGGCCGCGGACCAGCTTGAACCAGTACAGGACCCCATCGCCATCCTCATCTGGGTACGTGTATTCGTAATGCCCGCCCCAGGTGTACTTGTTCTTTCCGGTCACAATGTCCTTCAAGCCGTCGCCGTCGATATCGCCGAGGGCTAGGCCGTGCGGTTCGGTGAAGAACACGCCGTGGCTCTGCGCCGGATCCATGTCCATGATGATGTGTTCGACAAATGAGATTTCGCCCTGCGGGCTGCGTTTCTGCTCGTACCAGGCGAGGCCGTAACCGTGAGCTTCGAGGCTGGTGATCACGTCCGGCAGGCCGTCGCCGTTCACGTCGTAGACAAACATCTGCGCGCCGCCCGGGCCGGCCGCGGGTCCGTTTCGGCCCAGGACGGTTGGATGGAACGGCCAGGGCGCATCGGGATTGGCTGGCTGCTCCCACCAGCCCCAGGCGCGCACCACGTCGGGACGCCCATCGCCATTAATGTCGCCCACGCCGAGCCCGTGGCTGCCCCAATTGGCCTGTTCGCCGATATGGTGCTCGATCCAGGGCTTCGTGGGATCGGCAGGATCGGGCTTCGCATAATTCGCTGGATAGTTGCCGCCGCCGTAAACAAGCTCGGGCTTTCCATCGCCGTCCATGTCCGCCAGGATGAAAATTTCCGTGACCGAATCCAGAACCTTGTACCGCGGCCAGCGGCGCGCCTCGTTGTGCGGATTCACGTAGAGGTACATGGGACCGTTACCCGGCCAGCCGGTCTCGAGCACATCGTCCCAGCCGTCGCCGGTGAAATCAGCCACTTCGCAGCCCATGGCGCGGGCGTAGTCCGTGATATCGAGCGGCTGCGTCATATCGATCTCCCGGCCTTTCTTGAAATCCGGACCCATCCAATACATCGGACCGGCCACGACATCGGGTGAGCCATCATGATTCAGGTCTCCGACACAGGTGCCGTCGCCGTAAAAAAACGTGGTCGGCTGGACCAGGCGGAATCCCTTCGACAGTTTCTCGGCGGTCGGATCGATTTCGGTGTAATCGGTGATCGCGACATCCTTGAATCGGACGTCCGTTCCGGCGCCGCCTGCGATGCGCAGTGCCAGCGGACCGAAGCGGCCTATCTCCGGCTGGGCGCCGACGCGATCGCTGCGGCCCAAGGGCGGGCCATCGCCGCCGCTCGGGAATCCGGTGTTGACGATGACGCCGTTGAGCACGACCTGCAACGAGCTGGCTCTGGCTCGAATTCCGCTGAATTGGCGCACTTCGAGCTGATTCCATCCATCGGCCCTCAAGCTGGCTGGAGTTCGCGGCGCCGAAAGCGGATGGCCTGCAGGGGCCGCCGGGCCTCGTCCGCGGCCGCCGCGTCCCGCGCCTCCGCCCCCCGCGCCGCCGCCGCGTCCCGAAGCCGCCGCGATAGGCTTGTGCCGTTCGATCTCACCGCCCTGGGCATCGAGCGTCATGTCGTAGGCACTGAGATCGTTGTCGGACAGCGAAACGAAAATGCCGGCCGTGCGATCGCCGGATTTTTCCATCCCGATCAGCACCCCGGTCTGGCATCCTCCCTCGCAGTGGAACGCCAATGACAGGGCCATATCCTGGTACGAACGGTCGAGCACCAGCCAGCCCGGGCCGGGCCGGGGCGCGCCGACGATCTCGCCCTTCTCCACGCGCCATTCGCCGCCGAGCGGATGCCATCCGGCCAAACTCTTGCCGTCGAATGCGGGCTTGCCCGCGTTTGCCTTCGGGGTCGACAGCACCAGAAAACCTGCCAGTGCGGCTGCGCCACCAGCAATCACCACGGTGTGCCGTCTTGGGCGGGCGGATGAGAAAAATGAAGACATAATCAGGCTCCTTGTGGAACGCGCGCCACGAACGGAACAGTTCCGACAATTTTACTCCCGCAACCGTATCCGGCTTGGCGCAGAATCGTAGACGCCGTTGTCGAGGGAGACAAACAGATCGCCTATGCCGTGGCGTAGAGGGCGCCATTATAGAAACCAATGCCGGCGCGGCCCTCCACGGCGCTGAAGTGCCGGACCTAAGCGGCCTTGTGGTGGCATCCGAATGAAGAAGGATGATTCCGCCACGGGGCCGGCACATTTAGTCCAAGCGATGGCCCGCCCAAAGGACGGAGTTGCGGACTAATCGGCGGAAGGCCGGATTGCGAAAGGTCTCCGCTGAGGTACCCGGTGAAATGACCACGATACGCGCCTTGTCGGGATTGGGACCGACCCATGCCACTACACGGTCCGTAGCCGGACCAGTAGCTTCCAGCAGCGGCGTAATCTTCGGCGACTGGTGCATGCCTTTGTAGGCATCTTCCCCGGTGAGCCTGAAGGGCGGGATATCCTGCACAATCGGATGGTTCCCCACCGCATGCACGTTATACGAGGCTCCGCGTGTAACCGTCGATCGCTTCATGCCATCGTGATCGTTGAGCACGAGGAGCCCGCCAGCCAGATCCTGATACCAGAGCGGCCACGTCTGATTGTCGGCGACCGCGTTATGAAACACGACGACCCCGAGCAGTTCCTGGTTGGCATCGAATGCCGTTTGAATGCTCTCGCGCGAGGTGTCCGCCCAGTCCGTCTGATCGTTTAAGAGCACCACGCTGACGCTGGTGTGAGTGAGCGATCCAATTCCTTGTCCGGCGCCACTTGGAATGATCGGAGTATCAGGGGGCATAACAGGAGGCTGCTGGAACACCGGCGGCGCGGGGGCGCCGCGGCCCGCACCCGGCCCACGGCCGCGGCCTCTCCCACCGGCTCTGGTCGGAATGGTCACGGTGCCGGTAGGTCCAATGTCCGCCGGACCGACCTGGATGGCTACGAACATCGGGTCCTCGAACATCGTCGCGAACGCCGGACGATATGGGGCGCCACCGGTGAGGTACCGGCACTCGAGATGCCAGTTAATGTCCTGAGCCGACGCGGCGCCGGATAGCGTGGCCATTGACGCGGCCCCGGCAGCCGCACCGAGGAAGCCCCGCCGGGAGAAGTTCTCTGAGAATCGTCCTTGCTGTGTGTTTCTCATCGGTCATGTTCCCATTTTGCCCGTCAGCCAAGCTTCTTTCCTGCCCACAGAATCATGTTGTGGACGATATGTAGGAACCGCGGATCGGCGGTCGCCAAGTCCGTATGTCCGGGTTCAAAACAAACCACGCGTGATTTTGTGTAGGGGCCGATCCAGCCAACCACGCGATTGACACAGTCGGGATCGTCCGTTTCGATCAGGGGCGTAATTCTTGACGAGAGAATCATGTTGGGATAGACCTCATCCCACGGCAGTACAAAGGGTCGAACGCCTTTGAGAATCGGGTGGTCGCCGACGGGCGTCAGGGTCTGCTTGGGAAACTGCTTGAGCCGGGATTCCGTCTTTTTCCCGGGACTGTTCGGGTCAAGTAACGTAATGCAGCCCGAAACCTCATGGGTAAACCATTCCCATTGCTCATTTGTGTTGACCGCATGGTGCAACAACAGGACGCCTTTGCCCGATTCCAGATACTTCACGAAAGGGTGCTGGTCGGATTCCGGCCAGGCAACGGTTCTCACATCGCCATTGGCCCATTGCCAGTCGTCCATAACGATCACGTCTGGCCCGCCGGGATCGTTGATTTTCGTAAACGGGTGCGGAAACGGGAGCACCCAGGTGTCCAGATCGCTGAAAAGCGCATCGTCGAACATCGCGTACTGGTTAAGCGGGACCGTGTGACTGCCCGTGGTGAATTGCACCCGCAGCGCTGGCGCATGACCGGTAGTCTGAGCCGCCATGGGTTTGCCCGCTAATGCGGCTGTCCCAGCCGCGCCCGCCAGGAAACTTCGTCGAGAAACGTCGGACATTCAGAACCCCTCTTCTCCGGAAATTTACAACCCCCACAAACATCCCTTCCCTCGAGGATCGGCAACGGATCATTGTGCCGAAGTCCGTTCGCACGGCGTCGTTGCATATAGCGCAATCGTGATTGCACTTATGCCGCGATTGATTGTAGTACTGAGCAATACTTGCGTCAAGGGGTTGGTGAAGTATACGTGTACGCCCGAAACGGCAACGCATCCTGACGTTGACCTGTTCCAGCAACCGGTACTTCGGATATCGCTCACGGGCGATGTAGTCCTCCATTTGGTCGTCGTGATGTTCAGGCAACTCTTGATTGACGTGAGGGTTCGGTTTCGCTGCGATCGTGGTTCTTACACTCGCTTTTGGGATCGGCGCCAACACGGCTGTATTGAGTACCGTGAAAGCCGTCCGCCTGCGGCCATGATAGCTATTCGCCATCAAGCTTTGCAGATGCGATTATCCCCTTCTCGACGCGCATGGACATATAATTCAATCGCGGCGTAGTATTGCCGCGATCACGGAGGTCATGAATATGGCGAGTATCCGGTTCACGGTGAATGGAAAAGCCCGGCAGGTGGAGACGGAGCCCGACCGGCCGCTGCTGGAGGCTCTGCGCGAAGACTTTGGATTAACCGGAACCAAGTACGGCTGCGGGGAAGGCCAGTGCGGAGCCTGTACCGTCCTGCTGGATGACCGGCCGGTCCTCTCCTGTATCACTCCGGTGCGGGCGGCTCAAGAGCGCCGGGTTGTCACTATCGAGGGACTGGCCCGGGACGGTCGCCTGCATCCCGTACAGCAGGCGTTTATCGAGGAAGGTGCCGTTCAGTGCGGGTATTGTACGCCAGGCATGATTCTGCAAACGGTGGCCCTGCTCGCGGCGCATCCCCAGCCGAGCGACGCCCAGATCATCGAGGCGCTGAACGGCAACCTGTGCCGCTGTAACGACTATCACCGGATTCAGGCCGCCGTGCGGCGCGCGGTGGGATCCGTTGGAAGCAAAGCCTAGGAGGAGCCATGTCCAATCCATCGCTTCATTCCGAAACAGGCCCAGGCCTCAGCCGCAGACAGTTTTTCGAGATGGCCGGAGCCGGCCTCGTAATCGCGGTGTCGGAGCCGGTCGCGGAGGCCCAGCGGGGCGCTGCGGCCGGAACGCTCGAAACTCGGCTACACGTCGGCGAGGACGGCATCTTCACCGTATGGACCGGGAAGATAGAGGAAGGCCAGGGCGCGCTCACCGAATTGGCCCTGGCTGCGGCCGAGGAGTTGCGCGTCCCATTAGAACGGGTTCGGATGGTCATGGCCGACACCGACCGGTCGCCCAATGATGGCACCACCGCCGGAAGCGGCACCACGCCGCGCACGGTGCCGCTGGTGCGCAAAGCGGCGGCCGCGACGCGCGCCCTGCTTTTGGCCGCGGCCGGCCGCCAGTTCGGCGTAGATCCGGCGCGCCTGGAGGCCCGCGACGGCGCGGTTGCCTACGCCGGCAAATCGTTCGGATATGCCGACCTCGCTCGTACGCCCGAACTCGCGGCGGCCTACAAAAGCGTGCTCCCGGAAGGTATCGAGGTTACTCCGGCGAGCGAGTGGCAAACCCTGGGAAAACCGCGTCTGCGCCTGGATATTCGGGATTTGGTCACCGGCTCCCACCGCTTCCCCAGCGATATGGGCCGTCCCGGCATGCTCTACGGCCGCGTGCTGAGGCCGCCTGCCTACGGAGCCATCCTCGAGGACGTAGATCTGGGCCCGGCCCGGCAAATGGCAGGAGTCAAGGCGGTACGCGACGGCGGCTTCGTTGCATGCGCCGCGCCCACCACCTATGCCGCCCGCAAAGCCCTGGAGGCGATCTCGGCGACCGCCCGATGGAAGACCGTCGAGCAGCCGTCGAGCGATAACCTGTTCGAATACCTGAAGCAGCATGCCAGCCAGGAGCAGCGCCCGCAGGCGGCGGGGCGGGGTTCCACAGAGCAGGCGCTCGCGGCAGCCTCGCGCCGCTTCCAGGCAAGCTATCACGTCCCTTACGTCCAGCACGCCCCTATGGAACCGCGTGCCGCCGTGGCGGAGTGGCAAGAGGGGCGCCTCACCGTCTGGACCGGCACGAGCAATCCGTTCAGCGTACGCGAGTCTCTGGCCGAAACACTGGGTCTGGCGGCCGACCATGTGCGCGTCCTGGTGCCTCATTTCGGCGGCGGGTTTGGCGGCAAGCACACCGCCGAAGCAGCCCTGGAAGCCGCCCGCCTGGCTCGGGCAACCGGATGTCCTATAGCCGTGCAGTGGACGCGGGCGGAAGAATTCATGTGGGCCTACTTCCGCCCCGCCGCGCTGATCGAAGTCGAAGCTGCCCTGGACGCGAACCACTCCATCTCGGCCTGGGACTTCGTCAACTACAACTCTGGCGGCGCGGCCATCGACACTCCTTACCGCATCCCCAACACCCGCACCAGCTTTATCGCGTCCGATTCGCCGCTGCGCCAAGGGTCATACCGCGTGCTGGCCGCCACCGCTAATAATTTCGCGCGGGAGGCCTTCACCGACGAACTCGCACGCGCCGCCAGCACGGATCCGCTTGAATTCCGGCTGTCGCACCTGGACAACCAGCGCATCCGTGACGTGCTCCAGGCCGCCACGGCTAGGTTCGGCTGGCAGGAACGGCGGAAGCGCCGCCGCGCTGGAACTGGCATTGGCCTGGCCTGCGGAACCGAAAAGAACTCCGTGGTGGCGGCCTGCTGCGAGGTGGAGATGGACCGCCAAACAGGCACGCCCAAGGTGGTGGACGTAGTACAGGCCTTCGAATGCGGGGCGATTCTTAATCCGGCCAACCTGCGCTCACAGGTGGAAGGCAGCATCATGATGGGCCTCGGTCCTGCGCTGCGCGAAGAGATCCGCTTCCAAGACGGGCGCATCACCAATGGCAGATTCGCCGCCTACCGCGTGCCGCGCTTCCGCGACTTACCCAGGCTTGAGGTTATCCTGCTGGACCGCCCCGACCTGGAGCCTGCGGGTGCCGGCGAAACGCCGATCATCGCTATCGCTCCGGCCATCGCCAACGCGGTATTTGACGCCACTGGCGTGCCCGTGCGCGCCATGCCCATTCGTGCTTTACGGGGCTGATCCGGGAGGGAGTGAAATATGACCCAAATGACCCCTAAGCAACGGCTCTTGGCAGCCCTCATCGGCACACCGCCGGATCGTCTGCCCGCAACCACTCATCACATCATGCCGTACTACCTGGACCGGTTTCTGCCTGGCAAGTCCGACCAGGATTTCTTCGACGAGTTCGGGCTCGACCCCATCACTTGGAGCGTGCCCCACAAACCCGCCCCGGATTCGGCTGACTATCCAGATCCTCTGCAGGGCCCGCCTGGTTTCCTGGAGAGTCGTAGGGTGGCCAACGATAACTGGCGCGTGTACGCGGAGCCCTTTGCAGGGCGGCATGCCGCCTCCGGCCCGCGGGCCCTGTCAAAAGAACCGCCAACACGGTCATCTCCTGTTGCTGGAGAGGATGCCGGCGGCGACAGGCGAAAGCTCACCCGCTACCGCTTTGTCACCCCCGCCGGTGCGCTCAGCATGGTGCTCGAAGACGCGGAGTATACCTGCTGGGTTGTGGAACCGCTGATCAAACAAAAGCGCGACATCGACCTGATCGGCCGCTACGTAACCACGCCCCGTTGCGACGTCGAGGCCTTGAATCGGACCGCCGATGAATTTGGCGAGCGCGGCCTCGTGCGCGGCCACATCTGTTGTTTCGATGTATTTGGGCAGCCCGGATGCTGGCAGGATGCCGCCTGCCTCGTCGGCGCCCAGTCTCTCATTTTGGCGGCGCATGACGATCCCGGATGGGTGGACGAACTTCTGCGGATCCTCCAGCGCCGGAAACTGGCGTTCATCGAATCGCTTGCAGGGGCGCGCTACGACATTCTCGAACTGGGCGGCGGAGACGCCTCGGCCAGCGTCATTTCACCCCGCCTCTTCGATCGTTTCGTGGCTCCTTACGACGCGCCCCTGATCGAGGCGGCGCACCGGGCCGGGCAGCGCATTGTTTACCATCTCTGCGGAAGAATCATGCCGATGCTGGACCGCGTGCTGGATATGGGCGTAGACGCCATCGAGACCTTCACGCCCGCCGGTATGGGTGGAGACGCGGACCTGGCGCGCGCGAAAGCGCGGATCGGCGGACGCGCCTCGATGATCGGCGGGTTCGATCAACTGCATTTCTTCATGGACTGCGACCCGGAAGCCGCGCGGGCTGAGGTCCGGCGTTGTTTCCGCGATGCAGGACAGGACGGGCGCTATATTCCTAGTCCCTCCGAACACTTTTTCGCCGCCCGCCCCGAGTTGCTGAGGGCCTTCGCAGAAGAAGCCAAGACTTGCACGTACTAAGCAGTCCTTGATAGCAGTACTGTGGGGAATGAATCTGTATTCGTTCCACTACCACGTTTCGTAATTTGCTGACCGTAGACATGGATGAAGCAGACTAGATCCACGACCGCAGGACTTATTTCTTTTTCGGATAGACCGCTTCCTTACGGTCGCGGCCGGGATCGGAGCCGCGACCCGCAAGAGAGTGGTTATGGATTGGAACTGAATTCCACGGCCGAAGTACTTGGTGTCACGCTCTCTTGGAGATTCTTGTCCGCCCCAGACGCATGACTCCCAAGCCTATCAAAGCGGTGACGAGAAGCAGTATCGATGAAGGCTCTGGCACGGCAGCGGGAGTGGCCAGCATCCCGACTCCTCGTTCCCGCTGGAATGATGCTGACGACCAAATTCAACTCGTGTATATTCATCGGTTCAGATGTCAACGCCAGGAGATTCGCTTGTATGGTCCGGACGGCCTCGTCTCGCCTCCTCTGCCTTGCACCGCCAGCAGAGAGCCATCCGCCGATCCTCGGCGACGATATCGGCAGCATTCCGGGTACCCTGAAACCGCGCTTTCGCGCCACGGGCGTGCCGGCCGGCCTTGCCTTACTTCCTGGCCGGCGCCTTCGCCTGCACGGCGCGCAAGCGGTTCCAGAAGATGAATGTGCCTCTATCGGCCGAGGTGATGATATCGGGAGCGCCGTCTCCGTTCAGGTCCACGATGGCGAAATGGGAGCCAACGCCCGAGCGGTTATGGATCAACTCCGGAATATACTCGGCGCCGCCGGGAGCCTTGGGATTCCGCACCGTCCGGTACCAATACAGCACCGACGTACCGTAGGGATCGGGATCGCCGTAAGCCTCCTGATGGGAGAAAAGCCGCTTGCCC
>DATJMP010000077.1:0-6441 GCA_035508655.1 Bryobacteraceae bacterium | reverse complement strand
TGCAGCGATTGCCCCGGATTCAGCGCCACCGGCGACGTCTGCGTCCCCGTCCCCTCCAGCGAGTTCCCCGCCACCGAAAGAAACGTCGGAAACGTCGACGTGTTCCACTTCTGCGACGCCACGTAATCCGCCGCCCGTCCGCCCCATCCCGTCGCCGCGTGCCCCTGCGCCATCGACGTCTGCCACTGCTGCTGCTGGTCCGCGTGCGAAAACAGGTTGTTCGGAATCGGCTTTTGCGCCCCCTGGTACTGCGACCGCGTCAGCGGCTGCACCAGCGATCCGACATTTGCCACCACCGCCAGTTCCTTGCTCGTGAACAGGCTCGCCACTTCCGCCAGCGACGAATGAAATCCGTACGGCGCCCCCGCAACGCTCGATACCTGTGTCAGGTTCGCACTCGTCAGCCCCAGCGTTCCCCGGACCGACGTATACGCCTTGAAACTCGTGTCATCCATCGGCACGATCGTGTTGTTCGAATCGTTGCCGCCGAACAGGAAGACGCACACCAGCGCCCGGTATTCCGGCCCCGTCTGCGCCAGCGCCGGCAGCAGCCCGAACGGTCTCAACGCCGTCGTTGCCACCGCGCTCGCCCCCACCCGAATGAAATCCCGTCGTGAAAACATCCTCGTCTCTCCTATCCGCCCACTCCAAATCTCGCGCCGTGCAAAGGCCTTCGGGAAACCCTCTTCCTCTCGGCCGCCTCCCTCCTCAAGGAAGAGGACGCGCCCTCCCCATTTCCGCGCCGCCGCCTTTTTGCCGCCTTCCTCCGCGTCTCGGCGGTGAAATGATTGCCTCCGCCTCTCACTGCACCACCTGGTACTCGCTCGACGTCAGCACCACGTACAGCGCCGCCTGCACCCGCGCCGCCGCGGTTGTCTGTGCATTCGCCGCCGCCGCGGCAGCCTGCTCCAGGCCGGCCGACATCGAATGGTGCAGGAACACGTAGCTGATGTAGTCCAGCAACCCGCTCACGTTGTTCCCGTACTGCTGGAACGGCGCCAGGTTCAGCGTGGTCGTCGAATCCAGCTTCCCGTAGAGCGCCGTGTTCACCGCGTTCGCCCGCGTCGCCGCTGTCTGTGTCGAATAGATCTGGAATTCCGGCGCCGGCTGCCCCGTCGACAGCCGGAATTGCGGCGAAAAATAGCTGAATACCGACGCCGGCTCGAACAGATTCTGCCCCAGGTTATTGGCGTAGTTGTTGATCGTATTTCCCGTCGTCACCGTCGCGTTCAATCCGCGCAACAGGTTCGCCAGGAACAGCACCGGCTCGCGCAAATGTCCGAACGCCGGGTTCGGTGCCGCGCTCGCTTCGTCCCCCGCCCTGGCTTCCGGGTCCATCAAAATCGCGGTGATCACCGCCTCCATATCCCCCGCCACTCCGAACCCGTTGTTCGCGAAAACCTTCGCCACGCGCTCCACATACGCCGCGCTCGGATTGCTCGTCACCAGGTGCTGGATCAGTTGCTTGCTCACGAACGGCGCCATCGTCGGCTGCGCCATCAGCGCGTCCAGCACCGATTCCACGTCCTGCTGCGCCGTGTGTCCGGCCGGAAGCACGGTCCCGCCGATGATCGTCTTCGACGTCGTATCGTGCTCCGCCGCCACTGGAATCATCGACCCGAAGTAATACTGCGGGTTATTGTTCTTCGCCGTCGCACCCGGCGCCGTCGGATACGTCCATCCCGTCAGCGCCCGCCCCATGTCCGTTACAATCGCCTGCGTGTACGTCGGCAGCGGGTTGCCGCTCGAATCCGTCACCGCGCTCCCATCCATGTTGAGCTGCGTCAGACCCAGCGTGAAAAGCTGCATCATCTCCCGCGAGTAATTCTCGTTGGCCGCCGTCCCCGTCGTCGGATTGCCCTTGTTGTTGTTCGCCATGTTCAGGTAATTGCCCATGGCCGGGCTCAACGTGATGGCCTTCATGATGTCCCGGTAATTGCCGAACGCGTTGTCCCGGAACAGCCGCCAGTGCGGCGGAAACGCGTATGCCGGCTTCGTCGTCACCTCCGAAACCACCCAGATCTCGGAAAGCGCGAACGCCACCCGCTGCCGCAGTTGGTCCTTCCCGTTCACCGCGTTCGCGAAAAACGCCGCCTGCACCGGCGCCATGTTCGTGTTGGTGTTCCCGTTCGAATCGAGCAGCGTCTGATCCGGCAGATCCGACGTGTTGATCAGGAATTGCGATCGCAGCCATCGCCGGATCCCATTCTGTTCCAGATCCGCGATCGCCCCTGCCGTCGGCCCCCAGCTCGCCTGGTCCAGGAACCGCGCCGCCGCCCGGTCCGTCATCATCTGCGCCGCGATTTCGTGCTCGTTCGCCTCGCGCGGCTCGGCTGGTTGCGCCATTACCGGTAACAGCCAGCACGCCGCCACACCCACCCGCAACATGAATCGCATCGCCACCCTCCCTGTACGACGTCAACAGAGAAACACGCAACCCCCCGCCGTGTTGCGCCCCCAAAATAAAAAGGGAGGCGCAAAGCCCCCCTTTGGTTTCCCCCAAAAAAAACTCGAACGCCCGCCGCCAGCGTGGCGCCCCGATGTCCAATCCCTAACCCCTAACCCCCACCCCGCCCACCGAACGCCCGCCACCCTCGCGTGGCACTCTCCCCGGCCCCTGGCCCCCGGCCCCCGGCCCCTACTTCTTCTCCGCCGCCGCCTGCTCCACCTGCTCCAACTGCTTCTTCACCGTTTCCGCATCCTGCGCGTTCGGCGCCAGCTTCAGATAATTCTGCAGTTGCTCCCGCGCGCCCGCGTAATCCTGCTTCTGCGCCAGGATCACCCCCAGCAGGTGAAAATTGCCCGGATACAGATGCCGCGTGTCCAGCCGCGCCGCTTCCCGCGCGCTCTTCTCGGCGGCGTCCATGTTCTTCAGGTAGTAATTGGAGACGGCATTCAGGTAGTACGCCTGCGGATAGTCGAACGAATCCAGCCCGATCGCCTTTCCCGTCAGGTCCGCCACCGATTGCCACTTTTCCGCCTTCGTGTCCAGCACCGCCATCTCCACGTACGGCTCCACGAATTTCGGATCGGCATCCACCGCCGATTGGAACGATTTCCGCGCCCCTGCCGCGTCCGCCGTCATCTGCAGCTTCCCCAGCTCGCACCACGCCGCCGCATAATGCGGATACGCCGCCACCGCCTTCTCGAAATCCTTCTGTGCATCTTCCGTCTTTCTCTTCTTCAGCGCTTCTTCGCCCTTCTCAAAAGCCTTGCGCGCATCCTTCGGCGCCGCCAGCGAAACCGCGCTCACCGTCGACCCTTCCTCGTTCGCGCCGTTGCGATGCAGCAGAATCGTCCCCACGTCGGGCGAATCCATCGGCCGGTGCCCCGACAGGCTCACCGTCTGCGACCGGTATCCCGCCAGTTTCGCCCGCAGCTCGCAGCCCATCAGCGCCCGGTCCTCCGCGTACGTCCCGCCCGCCGATCCCATCGGCGTCACGTTGCCGCCCGTTGACCCCACTCCGCCCATCCCAGGCCGCATCCCGCCCATCCCGCCCGTCTCGTCCGCGTCCTGCATCACCCCGTTGTTGGCCTGGAACAATTGGATCGAGAAATTCCCGTGCGTGTCCGTGTACCCTTCCGCGTGCGCCCGCCCGTTGCACACCCGCTCGATCACCGCCTCGGAAGGCGGCGCCGTTCCATCTTCCATCAGCACCCGCCCACTCAGAAAAATCGGCGCTGGAAATCCCGGAGCCGTATTGGGATTGGTCGTGTTGGGATTGGTGGAACGCGTGCCGGTCGTCCCGGTATTCGTTCCTCCCGTCGAACCGCCCGTAGAACCGCCCGTGGTGCTGCCTGCCGAGGTGCCTCCACGGCTCTGGGGAAAGGCCGGCAGGAACAGGCCGGCGGTCAGAAGAATTGCGCAAACCGAAGGGGACATGGGCCCTCCTTGTCGGCTCATTATGGCACAACCACCCGTCTGCATCTGTAAACTAACTACCGCCGATTGTTAGAATAGCGTGCAGAGAACCCATTCATGCGAAAACTGCTTTTCCCGATCTGTGCCGCCGTACTGTTGCTGGCGGGTTGTTCCGAAACGGCACCCACCGCCGGAGAGAAAAAAGAGGCCGCCAAACCCCCCGAGCCCGTCACCGGGGAAACCGCCCTCGACCGCATGTTCCGCGTCGCCCGGTCCTGGGCCCCCGACGCCCAGGTTCTCCAGGTGAACACCATCACACTGAGCGAAGTCCCCAATATTTCGCCGGGCACCGCGGCCGCTTGGCAAGCCACCTTCGTCTCGCCTTCCGCCGGCCAGGCCCGCGGCTATACCTATTCCATCATCGAGGCCCAAGGCAATCTCCACCAGGGCGTCTTTCCCGGCCAGCAGCAGAGCTACAATGCTCACGGCACCACCACTCCCTTCCCCATCGGTGCTGTAAAAATCGATACCACCGCCGCCTATAAAACCGCCCTCGAAAACGGCGGTTCGGACTACGACAAAAAGACCCCCGGCAAGCCGATCTCCTTCGTCCTCGAGAAGATTGAAAAATTCGCCGACCCCTCCTGGCGCGTCATCTGGGGAGAATCCGCCGGAACGTCGAATTTCTCCGTATACGTCGATGCAACCACCGGCAAATTCCTGGAGAAAATGCACTAGAGCCAATCCGGGCCGCAGATAAACGCGGATAAACGCAGATGATCCTTTCGAATCTGCGTTTATCTGCGTTCATCAGCGGCCAATTCTCCAGCAACTCGCTTAAGGAGAGAATGTTTTGACCACCAGACGCAGAGGCCAGTCCATGAAAGCCCGCCCGTTCTCCCCGGCTTGGCGTCCCGCCGCCGTCCTCCTCTCTCTCCTCGTCCCGCTCTCGGCCCAGACCCCGGATCAGCAGCTCGCCCGCGACATCTTTAAACAGCTCATCGAAATCAACACCACCGATTCCTCCGGCGATAACACCCGCGCCGCCGAGGCCATGGCCGCCCGCTTCCGCGCCGCCGGCTTCCCTCCCGAAGATATCCACCTGCTCGCCCCCACCCCGCGCAAAGGAAACCTCGTCGTCCGTTTCCGTGGTGTCGGCACCGCCAGGCCCGTCCTCTTCCTCGGCCACCTCGATGTCGTCGAAGCCCGCCGCTCCGACTGGTCTCTCGACCCCTTCCATCTCACCGAACAGGACGGCTTCTTCTACGGCCGCGGCACCTCCGACATGAAGGGCGATGATGCCATCCTCGTCTCCACCTTCCTCCGCCTTAAACGCGAAGGCTTTCGTCCATCCCGCGACCTCATCCTCGCCCTCACCTCAGACGAAGAAAGCGGCCCCGCCAACGGCGCCGACTGGCTCGTCAAGAACCATCGCGATCTCATCGATGCCGAATTCTGTATCAACTCCGATGGCGGCGGCGGCGATATCAAAAACGGTCGCCACCTCTTTATGTCCGTGCAGGCGGCCGAAAAGGTCTTCCTCAGCTTCCGCCTGGAAGTCACCAATCCCGGCGGCCACAGCTCCCTGCCCACCCGCGACAACGCCATCTACCACCTCGCCGGCGGCCTCTCCCGCCTCGGCAAATTCGATTTCCCCGTCCGCATCTTCGACGTCACCAAAACGATGTTCGCCCGCACCGCCGCCCTCTATCCCGGCCAACTCGGCGCCGATATGCGCCGCATCGCCCAGAATCCCGACGATGCGCAAGCCACCGCCGGTCTCTCCGATCTCCCCCAGTGGAATGCCCAGATCCGCACCACCTGCGTCGCCACCATGCTCTCCGGAGGCCACGCCGAAAATGCCCTCCCGCAAACCGCAAGTGCCGTGGTCAACTGCCGTCTCCTGCCCGTCGATAGCCAGGCCGAAGTCGAGAAAACGCTCGTCCGCGTCCTCGCCGATCCCGAGATCAAAGTCTCCGTGATGACCCCCGCCAAGCCCGTCGCCTATAAGCCGATGAACCCGCGCGTCCTCGACGCCATCACCAAAGCCACCCACCAGGTCTGGCCCGGCCTCCCCGTCATCCCCGGCATGAGCGCCGGCGCCAGCGACAGCATTTACCTGATCGCCGCCGGCATCCCCGCCTACGGCGTGAGCGGCATCTTCACCGACGAAGACGACCAGCGCGCCCACGGCAAAGACGAGCGCATCCTCGTCCCCTCGTTCTACGACGCCCTGAATTTCGCCGACGCCCTGATCCGCACCCTCGCCAACTAGGCTAAGTGTGGTATGCCGATCATATCCTCACCGCTCTCTTAGCGTCGCGCCTCGGCCCTGGAGGCGACCAACAGAGCCGCGACCGCAGGGAGCGGTCGGTCCCAAGCCCTGGAGGGCCTACCAACGGAGCCGCGACCGTAGGGAGCGGTTTGGTCCGTAGCCCTGGAGGGGCCTACCAACGGGCCGCGACCGTAGGGAGCGGTTGCTCCGTAGCCCTGGAGGGCCTACCAACGGAGCCGCGACCGTAGGGAGCGGTTGCTCCGTAGCCCTGGAGGGCCTACCAACGGAGCCGCGACCGTAGGGA
>DATJMP010000076.1:0-3121 GCA_035508655.1 Bryobacteraceae bacterium | reverse complement strand
TTGTTGGCGACGGGCACTGTCACGCGCACCAGCGCGGTGTCGCTGCGGTGATAGCGAATGGAATCCATCACCACCCAGAATTTAGCCGAGAACTCGCTGGCAATCACGCGGCGCTCGCTTTGATACCAGTAGAGCACTACGCTCTTTTCATCGCCGTGTGAAACCACGTAGCGGTTGATGCGGATGGGCTCCGGCTCACCAGCCACCTGGACATCCAGGAAACCGGTGGCCTCCGGCTCCCACCCCGATCCGGGCAGGCAGTTCTTCGGTGAGTGCGGCGACTGGCCCGTGCGCTGCGTTTTGAAGTATGCCACGAAAAGCCCGGCGGCCGCCGACGATGCCGAGTCCGCGTACACCCTGTTGAGCATGTCGTCGGCCTTGAGCTGGTCTCGAATCTCCTGTTCCACCGGATAATTCTCGACCTCGTTCCAGTTCGCCAACCGCGCTGGAAACAAATCGAGCGGCGCTGAGGTGGGGACGCGCTCGCCGCGCGATGCCGCATAAAACAGGGTGGCTTGGATCAACAGGACCAGCGTCAGCGTGCCCGCGTATCTGTTGCGTATCCAGTTCATTTGGCAGCCTCCCGCCGGTGCAGTATCCGGTATCCGGCAATCAGAATCTGGTGGAACAGAATCAGGATGGCCAGCGCCACCATGAAAATCACCCAGCCGGAAGCGGTATGAAAAAAGCCCTCGGCCAATTCCGGCTTGTATTCGGTCAATACGCCGGTTAGGGTCACACGGCTGGCGTTAGCCACGATGGCGATGGGTATGGTGGAGAAGAACAGCAGCACGCGCATCCACGCCTTGCTCTCGCAGAAATATCCGTAGACCAGCGACAGGAACGTGAGTGACAACAGCGAGCGAATGCCGCTGCAAGCCTCGACCACGGAGAGTTTCTGTTCGGCCAACTCCAGCACATTTCCCTCGCGCAGCACGGGGATCTGCATCAGGTCCAGGGCCTGCGTGGAAACCCGGCTGGCCAGAAGTTGCAAGGGAAACGTGATGCTGTTGTACACCACGGTGGGAATCGGAATCATGAAGAACAGTAGGAACAAAGGGAAGGCCAACAACCGCACGGCTTCCTTTCCAGCGAGCAGGAGCACGATCCCGATGACGGAAATGACAAAGGCCGTGCGCGCCAGAAACAGCTCTGCGCCCAACGTGGCGATCCATAATTGCAGCCCGCCATACAACACCACGGCCAGGCCCCACCAGTTCGGCTCGGGCTTCAGCGCCAACAGAGTGGACCGCTTCTGCCATACAATGAAACCCACCACCAGCGGTACGAAGAAGCCGTGGCCCATATCCGGGTCGGAGTCCCATTGTTTTACCAGGCGCCACAGCACCGGGGCGTAGGAAACCAGCAGCAGAGCTCCGAACCAGGCCCAGATGGTCCAAGGCAGGCGCTTCAACGCAACTCCATGGTCGCGTTTTGCGGGGAAGGGAACGTGAAGGGCATCTTTCGTTATGATACACGTTGACGGGCGGCGCTTGTACCGAATCGTACGCCGCAATTTATATTGCCTCCACCGCGCGCGCTGAATCGCAGTAGTATCGTGAGAGTAACATGCCGATACCGTTGCGGGTGCTGATTGTCTCGGACCGGGAAGGCGATGCGCAACAGCTCATCGACGTGCTGCGCGAGAGCGACTACGTGCCTTCCGCGCAACGCGTGGCCACGCCGGCCGAGCTGCGGGAATCGTTGGCGCACCGTTGGGATCTGATCCTGGCAACGGACGCGAGCGCGAATCTGGACACGCTGACGGCTCTCGAAATCCTGCACGAAACCGGCGCGGGCGTTCCATTGGTGGCGATCTCCGAGAGGGCGCCCGAGGAGTCCGTGCTGGCGGTACTCAAGGCCGGCGCGGCGGACTACATCACCCGCAATCATCTCACGCGCCTGGGCGTGGCGGTGAGCCGCGAGATGAGCCAGGCCGAGGGCCGGCGCGAGCGCAGCCGTCTGGAGCAACAATTCCGGCAGGCCCAGAAGATGGAGGCCGTCGGGCGGCTGGCGGGCGGTGTGGCGCACGACTTCAACAATCTGCTGACCGTGATCACCGGCTATGCCGAACTGCTGCTGGGCGGGCGCGACCTGGCGCCCGGCCAACGTACGGCGCTCGAAGAGATCCAGCGGGCGGCGGAGCGGGGCGGGGCGCTGACGCATCAACTGCTGGCGTTCAGCCGGGGTCAGCCGTTTACGCCGCGCACGGTGCAGTTGAATTCGGTGATCGTGCACATGCAGAAGATGCTTTCGCGCCTGATCGGCGAAGACATCGAACTGATCACGGTGGCGGGGGCGGAGCCGGGCACTATCCGCGCCGATCCGGGTCAGCTTGAGCAGGTGATCATGAACGTGGCCGTGAATGCGCGCGACGCCATGCCGGGCGGGGGCAAGCTGATTCTGGAAACGTCCAACGCGGAAGTGGATCAGACCTATGTCGGACCCAATGTGGACCTGAAGCCGGGCTCCTACGTGGTGCTGGCCGTCAGCGATACCGGTATGGGCATTGACCGCGAAACGATGATCCATCTGTTCGAGCCGTTCTTTACTACCAAGGCGCCCGGGAAAGGCACGGGCCTGGGGTTGGCTACAGCCTACGGCATCGTGAAGCAGAGCGGCGGCGCCATCTCGGTCTACAGCGAGCCGGGCCGGGGAACCACGGTGAAGATTTACCTGCCGGCCGCGGATGCGAAGAGCGCGGTCGTGGCGGCGGAGCAGGCGCCGGCCGCCATGCTGCGGGGCAGCGAGACGATCCTGGTACTGGAAGATGAGGCGCGCGTGCGCAAGCTGGTGTGCGAGGTGCTGGCCGGCCGCGGATACCAGGTGCTCGAAGCGGTGCGCGGCGTGGAAGCCATCCGCATGGCTGCCGAGCATCATGGCCGTATCGACCTGCTGCTGACCGATGTGGTAATGCCGGAGATGAGCGGCCCACAGGTACTGGAGCAGATTCGGGCTCGCCACCCTAGCTTGAAGGTGTTGTTCATGTCGGGCTATACCGACGAGGCCATGGTGCACCACGGAATTCTGGACTCGGGCGCGCCATTTTTGCAGAAGCCTTTTTTGCCGGAGACACTGGCGCGCAAGGTACGCGAAGTTCTGGCGTCGCAGGCGTCGGCCG
>DATJMP010000075.1:0-10234 GCA_035508655.1 Bryobacteraceae bacterium | reverse complement strand
CGAAATATTTTTCGGGATTCTTCAGCGCGGCGCGCATGAACGCCCAGCCGGGCTTGGCGAACGGCGCGGCCACTTCCTGGTTGTCCACCACCACTTCGGCCGAGCCGGGGAACCGTCGGTTGAAATTGATCGCCGGACCGGTTTTGGAGGCATCCGCCAGCATGGCCTGGTAGACGCGCTCCACCGCGGCGAATTGCGCCAGGTACCGCCGCGCTTTCTCCACGGCTTCGCTATCGTTCGCGCTTGAAAACGGATTTCCGGCCCGCAGTTCGTCGCTGTAAAACTCGAACTGTTTGCGCGCCAGCGCCAGGCGGTCTGCGTCCACGTTGCGGCTCGCGCTCCAGCGGTCGAGCAGCACCGGGGCGAGAAACGCGCGCGTGCTCTTGTCCGGGTTGGACGTGGTGATCAGGTAAGCCTTGAGGCTGTCGTACGTGGGACCGTAGCCGGGTCCCGGCGCCGGCGGAAGACCGGCGAGGCTCTCCACGATTGTTGCCTGCGTGGGCGCCAGCAGGAGCCGGCGGAAGTGGACGAAGTAGAGCTGGCGGGCATCCGGATAATAGTCGTTGCCCGCGTACAATCCCCACCGGTCGCCCCACGGCGCGCCGTTGAGCTTGTAATCGCCCAGCGTAGCCAGCGTCTGCCGCAGAGACTCCAGGCGCTGGAGGGAATCGAGTGACGCCACGCCGGCGGACGTGTCGGCCGCGGCGATGCCTTGGGAAGCGCTGATGACGCGATTCGCCAGCGCGCGGTTGTTTCCATAGGAAATCGCCAGCGCGATGCTGTAGAAGAGACACAGCGCTGCAGCCGCGCCGAGCAGAACGCAGCGCGGCATGCTGGCGCGGGCGCTCCCACCGGCCGCGCTCTTTGCCACCGGATCGGCCAGCAGCAGGTCGCTGAAGAAGTGGCCGAGGAAAAGCCATTGCGGAACTTTGCGCGTTCCCACTACCCGCTGCGGTGCGGGCGCCTGTCCGCCCCGCGCGCCGAAAATCACGGTCGCTCCAAGCTGACCGGCTGCCGCCGGATTGGCCTGCGGCGCCGCCGGCGCAACTTCGTTCACCACGATCGGCCGCACCCCGGAAAAATAAAAACCGCGCAGGAACGGGCCCGCGTTCAACTGGCTGGGCCGTCCCATCTCTACCAGGAAGCGCACCAGTGCCGCGCGGATCTTGCGAAACTCGCGCGGGAATTCGTAAATGGCGGATAGCTGCTCGCCGCTGGTTTCGCGCGGCAGATATTCGAGGCGTGCGTTGGCCAGCCCGCGGAAGACGCCCTCGAACCCGCCGTTCAGACGTGCCGTTTCCTCCTCCGCGTACACGCCGCGGCGGTTCGCCATGACCGGCAGCGTCGTTCCCAGAATCCGCGTCGCCTCTTTGTCATTCAGCTTGCTGAAGTACTCGGTGAAAAACGGGATGCGGTCGGTGCGCGTGAACAGCACATAGACCGGCAGGTCGATTCCCAGCTTTTCGGAAATCTCGCCAAGCTGCGTGCGGATTTTGCGCGCGCTCGCTGCCAGCGGATCCGGGCTGGGCGAGAGCAGCGT
Source organism: Bryobacteraceae bacterium (assembly GCA_035508655.1). Taxonomy (GTDB): domain Bacteria; phylum Acidobacteriota; class Terriglobia; order Bryobacterales; family Bryobacteraceae; genus DATGMB01. The sequence goes on along the minus strand of DATJMP010000075.1, from coordinate 8,694 downwards.
TTCCGCGTCCACGCACACCAGCGCGGCGCGCGGCTCTTCCCTCGCCGAGCCCAGCAACTCGGCGGCCTTGCCGGGCCGCAGCCGTCCCATCACCCGCGTCCAGCTTTCGGAGTCGCCCAGAAGCTTGCCCGCCATCTCCACGAAGATCGCCCGCTGGGTGAACCAGAAATTGGCCGTGGGAGTCGGCAGGATGCGGTTCTCTTCGTAGATCTGGCCGGCCAGCAGTTCCGGGTTCAGGCCGCACTTGGTCACGGTGCTGGTCTTGGCGCTGCCGGTTTCGCCCAGCACCAGAACGGCTGGGAGCTTGGCGAGCCCCGCGCCCTTTTCCAGTTGCGCGTCGTGCAGGCGCGCCTCGGCCTCCGCCAGCAGATCGTCCAGGTCCGTGATTTCGGCAAGCTCCTCGCCTTCACCCGCACTTTTGGCCGGCGCGGTTTCGGCCCTGAATTTTCCGCTCACCAGCCATCCGGTGACGGCGGCGGCGATCAGACCCAGGACGACGATGATCCCATCCAAGACCGGCGTGCCGACATTCTTCAGTCCGGGAATACTGTGAACGTTCGCGGAGAGCCAGCTCAACCCCGCGCCCAGGGCCACAATGCCAACGGTGATGGCGGCGATTTTACTCTTGTTCATCGGGTCCCTAGTTCCTCACCTGCGCGCCGGCGGCGCGAATCTCCGACGCCGCCGAGCCAAGCGTCACCTTGAAGGCCACAAACAGGATCAACATCAGGCCGCAGCAGACCGCGGCAGTGATAGCCAGCCTTTTCACCCACGGGTTGGAGCGCTGCCGTACCGGCGGCGCCTCCGCCGGCACCACGCTGAACGGATCGATGGAAACGCCGCGGATGCGCCGGATGCGGTCCCCGGCGGCATTCGTGATGGCCTGCAGTTCCCCGCGTCCGCCTACGCTGTAGCGCCCGCCGTAACCGAGCAGCAGGCAGAGATAATGCACTTCCAGAAGATCCGCCAGGTCCGCCGAATCCGGCCGCCCCGAGAGCTGCTCCAGGTTGCGGAAGAACAGCTCGCCGGCCATGTGGATGCCGAACAACTCCTCCTGCAGCGGCTTGCGCGGCCAATCCGCGAACAGCGGATCGTGCGTGTTCAGCACCGATTCGTCCAGGAATCCGACCAGTGCCAGCGTCGCCATCTTGATGTCGTCGGCCGAATATCCCTGGCTCTTGGCCTCCTGCACCGCCGTCCGGAGCGCCTCGCGCAGATAGTAACGGAACGATTCCGCATCCGATAATTCCTGCCGGTTCGACCGCAGCCGCACAATGGCGGTGAAAACTTCCTGGAAAATCAGTGCAAGGTTATCGCTGCGGGCCGGCGGCCGGATCTGCACTGGGCTCGATGTCATGGCGGACCATCCTTGTTATTTATCCAGCAGTACTGACAGTTCCAACTCGGCTTCGGGAAAATCTCCCGGGACGTAGATTCCGACGCGCCGGGTTTGGACGATATGCTCCCAGAAGGGCCCTTCGCGGGAGACGCCGAAATATTGCATTTCGACTTTGGCGGGAATGGCGGGAGGCGGCACCGGCAGGTGCGTCATTGCCAGTCCGGCCATGGCTCGCCTCACCAGTTCGCCCACAAATTTGGCGGAACAGATTTTCACCAGTTGCGGCGCGCGCGTGATCAGCTCCGCTTCGCCTACGGATGCCCGCAGGCCCACAATCCAGCGCGCGCGCGCCAGTACGCGCGTATCGGTGATCTCGCCTTCGTAGAAACAGTTCGCCACCGCGGTGAGCGGAATGGTCACGCAGTTGGTGGGGATGATCGTTTCCAGGTGCGCACGGATGTGCTGGTCGAGCGCGCCGAAGCACTCTTCCGGGTGCAGGTGGTCATATCGCGGCAACGTTCGCGGGTGCGAGTCCAGCGCAAAGGTGCAGAGCGCACCCCCCAGCCGCGACATCTCCAGGAACACCTCCTGCGGATGGCCGCGCTTGGAGATCCGCAAATGACGCAACGCGGCCAGCCCGCTGTTCACCGCGTGCTTCAGCCAGAAATTCGCCACGTCCCGCTGCGAGAATTCGCCGCCGCCGCCGGAATGGCTGAGCGACGAGCTCTTGGCTTCCAGAATCTCGATAAGCCGCTCGACCGTCAGCATCAGCCGCTCGCTGGCGCTGATCTGCAGGCAGGGCGGAATGAACTCGGGATCGTATACGAAATGCCCCGCGCCGTCGCGCTTCACGCGCGCGATGGGCAGGGAGACGATGTCCGGCGTCAGTTCCGTCTCCAGCAGGAAGCGGATGTTTTTGCGCCGCATGGTAATCGCCCGTGCGTCCCCGCCGCTGGTCTCGTCCTGAAACTGCCGCGATTCGGCGCGGTAGCGGCGCTCAACGGAATCCGGCGCTTCGGCGCAGTTGCGGCCACCCGGCTGGTACCGGTTCAGGCCGAGGAACACGGGCAGGCTGTCCGTGGTTGGCGGAAAAAGTTGGGCGATCGTGCGAGTTGGCGGAGCCGCGTCCGCCTGCGGCACGTAGAACGGAACGCCGTCGGGGAAAATACCGGAAGCGTGCAGCAGGTTCAGCGTGCCGTTCCGGAGCGCTTCCACATCCAGGGCCAGTCCCATCAGGCCGCAGCCCGAAGGCCACAGCGCGGCTGTCGCGAAGTGCAGAGCATCCTCGAAATAGCGGGCTTGTACCTGAAACTCATGCGGACCAAGATACATACCCTCCGACCACACAACTGACGACAGGTTCATCATAGGGCAGTGCGCAGGGGAAATCCCGGCGCAGTGGACCTTATTCCGGGGCTTCGCAAACCGGGTAGTATATCATAGCGGGTATATGCCGGCCGATTTGGCGCCGGGAACGCCGCATTGCACCAGATCGGATGCTATGAGTTTTGAAAAGAGGTTTCAAGTTGCCGGAGAGATTCCCGGTACCATCGGCTCACGTGATTACTCTCTTTCCGGTAAGGAACTTCAAACCGCAAGACCCGTTACGATCCATTTGTTGGCTGGAGGTTACAACGCGGCTAACCGTGCCTTACTCGAAGAAATCGAAAGCTTAAATCCTGCCTACAAAGCCTGCTTTCTGGAAACCGGTGATTACAAAGGCATCCCCTATGTAGTTACCGATGTTATCACCGGCAACCCGCCGCTGCGCGATTGGATGAGCGTGGTACAGAAAAAACGCCTGGAGGATGAGCTGGCCAGACTGGCGCGGGCGCGTTCGGGAAAGCCGGTGGAAGTCGCCGAGCACGTCAACCCTCCCGCTTCCGCGAAGCAGCCCCCTGAGCCACCAGCCACATCCGGCGAACTCACGCGCGTTTTCAGCGCGCAGCCCCAACCATCCATTACGCCAGCGTCGCCCCCGCCCGCTCCTGCCGCCGACCCGGGCGAATTCACGCGCCTCTTCGGCGGCTTGCCGGAGCCCATCGAAGAGGCTGCGCCGCCGCCCCCTCCCGCCGCGCCCGCTCCGCCTCCTCCGCCCGCCGCTTCGGCCGGTCCCGGCGAATTCACACGGTTGTTCAGTGCGCAACCTCAACCATCGGCTGCGCCGCCCGCTCCTCCATCGCTTCCTGCCCCTTCAGCCACACCCGCTCCGCCTCCTCCCCCGGCAGCCTCTGCCGGTCCCGGCGAATTCACGCGGTTGTTCAGCGCGCAGCCTCAACCGTCGGCCGCGCCGCCCGCTCCTCCATCGCTTCCTGCCCCTTCAGCCACGACCGCTCCGCCTCCTCCGCCCGCCGCTTCGGCCGGTCCCGGCGAATTCACACGATTTTTCGGCGCCCCATCTTCACCGCCCGCCCCTCCTCGTGTCCGCTCCCCCGAGCCTCCGGTCAATCCCGTTCAAGCAGGCCGCGACGCCGAACCCGGCGAGTTCACAAAGCTTTTGCGTAACCCGCTCGCCCCACGTCCCGGAGAATCCGTTCCGCTCCCGGCGCCGTTTCCGCCATCGCCCCTCCAGGCTGCTTCGCCCGGTGAGTTCACCCGCATCTTCGGCAACCCGGCACCGCCGTCGCCGCAACCCTATCGGCCGCCCGTTCCCATCCCTCCGGTCTCCAAGCCGCCCGGCGAATTTACGCGCATGTTCAACGCCTCGCCGGCCGCGCAGGACCTGTCGGGAGATCCGCTCCTCGCGCCTCCGCCGCGCCCATCGCCCATGGGCTTTCCCGTGCCGCCAGCGCCGTCCGGCGAAGTACCGCCGCCCTCCGGTCCCAGCGAATACACGAAGATGTTCGCCAAGCCGCCTGAGCCCCCACCGGAGCCGGCGCCCAAGCGTGCCCGCAAGGCAGCCCGGCGGCCGCCGCCGCGCAGAAAAAGCGGCGCGTCGTGGTGGATCATCGGCGGCGTAGCCGCCCTCGTCGTCCTCGCAATTGTGTTGTATCTGGTGTTGCGATGACCAGCAGCCGACCGCTCCTTCACAGTCGCGGCTCCGTTTGTGGCGTTCCCCTGACGCAGAGCCGCGACCGTAAGGAAGTGGTGCCCGCAAGAAGCGACAAGTCCAGACGGTCAGAGTGCTATCCCGATTGCGGCAACAGGATGATCAGTTCGAGTTGCGGCTCGGCGAAATCGCCCGGAACGTAGGCCGCCAAATTTCGCCCGCGCACGATCGTCTCCCATGGTCCGCCGCTCTGGCTCAGCGTGAAGTATTGGTAATTCAGCTTCACCGGAATGGCGCTCGGCGGAATCGCGGCATGGATCAGCGGCACTCCCGGCAGCGCCTTCTGCACCAGGATGTTGATGTAATCCCCGGCGCAGACCTTCACCAGGTGCGGCGTCCGCGACATCAGGTCCGCCGCGTTCATTCCGGCGCTGATCGCCAGGTACATCCGCGTGCCTTTCAGATACTCGTCGCGGTCGATCGACGTGGCGTACACGTTCGGCTGCACCAGTTTCAGCGGGAGCGACACGAAGTTCCGCGGCACCACTGTCTCCAGCAGCATCATCAGCTTGGCGTCCAGATCGCTGAAGCAACTGCCCAGGTCGTTGTGGTCATACGCCGGCAGTTCGCGCGGATGGATCTTCTGTGAAAACGTGGTCAGCGCGCCCGCCAGGGAAAGCATCGCCGAAAACAGCGCCTCCGGATGGCATCCGCCCCCCTCGAAAATGTGGCTGATCACGGGAAAGCTGGAATTAATCGTATACAGCAGCCAGAAATTGCCGATGTCCGAAGCGGTGAAATCGGCCAGGCTCTGGTTCTTCTGCCGCCGCAGCGCGGCCAGTTCGCTGCTCTTGGCCGAGAGGATCTCGACTAGCCTCCGCGCAATCGATAGCAGATAGTCGCTGGCCCGTAAGTCCAGCAGCGGCGCCACGAAGTGCGGATCGAGTTGGAACATCCCCGCCGGCGTCTTGCGAATCCGCGCCACTCGCATCAGCGAGTTTCCTTCCTGCGCTTCGCCCTCGAAGAGCAGGCGGAAGTTCTTCCGCGCCAGCACCACCGGCCTCTCGGATTGGCCCGTATTCTCGTCCCGGACCATTTCAATCTCGGCCCGGTACCGCGCCTCCACCCGCCGTTCCGGGTTGGCCACATTCAGTCCCTGTTCCCGGTACCGAGGGATGGCGAGAAAGACGTCCAGCGATTCCTGCTCCGCTCCAAACCGCTCGGCAAAGCCTCGCGAGGGCGGCGCCGGGTCCGCCTCGGGAACCTGAAACAGAAGGCCGTCATTCAGGATCCCCGCCGCTTCCGCCAGAACAAAGGTGCCGCCCGCCAGCGCCTGCTGATCGATCCGGATCGTCTGGAAGCCCCACGGCCGGAAATTCAGCGCCTGCAAATCGAACCACAGCGAGTCGGCCAGAAACCTGTCCTGAAGCTGTAAATGCTGCGGGTTGAGAACCGTGCCTTTGCCCCAGATCACCGGGTCGAGAACGGGCATGCAAACAAACCTAGCAGAAACGGGGAGTTCGCGCAAAGCTACGGAGGAAGAGCGACATAGCTAACCCGCGCGTAGTAGCGTCGGACAATTTACTCGTTAGTCACCTTCGCCCGTCCCGAATTCCAATCCCCTGGCCGGCCGGGCGACTGACTGAAACCGGACGATCAGCGCAGCCGGCTCATTCTTGATCGATGCCAGAGGCATGAAGCCTGCTTCCAGAATGCTCTCCGCCTCACGCTCCGTCATCCAGATCTCGGCGCACGGCTTCGCACAGGGCTCGCCGTCTTCCAGGTAGATAGCTTGCGGAAGTCCGTCAATCCGCCGTACCAGGCGCCGGCCTAAGTTCCAGCCGTGCAGCAGGAATGACTGCCCGATCAACAGGGCGCAGAAGAAGGCGGGGTTACCCCAGAGATATGCGCCATGCTCGTTTTCCGTCATTTCCTCGAACGGAAAGCTATCTATCGATAACATATCTTTGCCATATGGGAGCCGCAGCAGAAAACGGGGCAAAGCGAGGCCGATCCAGCGCGCCGCATCTGACCGCCGGAACTCCTCCCATACCGCGTTCTCCACGTCTTCCGGCAGCCTGCCCTCGGCCAAAAACGGCGCTCGCAGCGAACGCGCCAGCGCGCCCAGTCGCGACAGCACTTCGACGTCCGTTTGCGTCTGTCCGAAAACGTAATTACCGGCAATGCAGCCCCACGGCCCTTTCCGCGCCAGTTCCTTGTGGATACCTTCCATCTGCGCGATCAGTTCCGGCAAAGTCGCATCCAGCACATGGATCTCGATGGTGCCGCCCGCAGTATCCAAACCGCGAACTACCATCAGAGCCGCGCGCCATGCGGCCTCCGTCGCCTGAAATCGCGGATGGTGCAAAATCGAGCGCAAAAACCGGCCTGCGGCCGCTGTCCGCGCAGATTCGCTTTCCCTCGCCTCCGCGGATTGGCGCGGCACCACGTGGCCGGCCGAGGCCCGGCGGATGAAGCCCGCCAGGTCATTCGCATCCGCAGCCATCGCCGGCGGCGTTCCTTCCTCCTCCGCCAGAATCTGGTCCAGAATGTTTCCTCCCGCCGGCGGAGGAGTTGCAGGTGCAGGCGTATCGGCCGCGCCCGTTCGGTGCATCTCCTCGAATTTTCCGACTCGCGCCCAGATACGGTCCGGATGAAAATCCTCTAACTCATAAAATTGGAGCCGGACACCCTCCACATCCACTTCCAGGCCCTGATCATGCAAAACATCGTCGAAGTTATCGCGATCGATAGGCCGTAGAACCACCGGCCGGCAGTCGCTACGCCATGCGCGGCCGCTGAAATCTCCCGCAAGCAGAATGCGAAATGGCCGTTCGGGCTCTGCTTCAAACGGCTCCGGTGCATCCTCCACGCCGGCGTGTACTAGTACGGATGAGATTTCAAGGTTTGCCATCTGCTAGGCCCTGGTTCCTTTAGCTCTTTAATCAGAACACGTTAGAGCTTGAATCTCAAGACTCCAAACACTAAATTTGAGTCATGTTCGAATAAGTACCGTGTAAAGATTCTTTGTCGCGGCGCGAACAAAGTGATATTCTCTAAAACTGCAGGGTCATAAGATCGACCAACGCTGGGTTTGGGATACAGCTCACTCAGAGGGATTTCAGTATGCCTGAAAGTCTGCAGCATAAGCTAGACAGAGTACGCTCGCCCCGCGTACACATTACCTACGACGTGGAGACCGGGGGCGCCATCGAGAAAAAGGAACTCCCGTTCGTAATGGGCGTGTTCGGTGATTTCACCGGGCAGCCGGAGGAGCCCCTTCCGCGGCTCAAAGACCGGAAGTTCGTAGAAGTCAATCCGGATAATTTTGATTCCGTGCTGGCCGCCATGAAGCCGCACCTTGCGTTTCAGGTGGAAAACAAGATCAGCGATGACCCGGACGCAGGTCAGATAAAGGTTGACCTCCGCTTCCGCAGCATGGAGGATTTCGAGCCCACTCAAGTCGCGCGCCAGATCAAGCCCTTGAATGAACTGCTCGCGCTCCGCACCCGGCTCTCCGATCTTCGCGGCAGCCTTCAGGGGAACGATAAACTCGACGATCTGCTGCAGTCGGCGCTGCGCGACAGCGACAAGCTGGCCAAGCTCAAGAACGAGATCGGTAAGGGAGAAGGGCAATGAGCAACGAGGCGCGAACATCAGCCCAGGCCTCCGCCGCACCGGCTGAGGCGGTGGAGCGGTCGCTGCTGGATCAGATCGTCGAAGAAGGCCGTCTCGCGCGCGATCCCGAGGCCAAGTCCCGCGGAAAGGACCTGGTCAAGGAATTCGTCAGCCAGTTCCTGGATGGCGCCATGACGCTCTCGCGCGATTCGGAGGCCATGATCAATGCCCGCATCGCGCAGATCGACCATCTCATCTCCCTGCAACTGAACGAGGTAATGCACCACCCGGCTTTCCAGAAACTGGAATCGAGCTGGCGCGGCCTGAAGTACCTGCTCAGCCACTCGGAAACCGGCGAGAACATGAAGATCAAGGTTTTCAACTGCTCGAAGAAAGAGCTGTTGCGGGACCTGCAGCGCGCGTCGGAATTCGATCAGAGCGCCATGTTCAAGAAGGTGTACGAAGAGGAATTCGGCGTCTTCGGCGGCCATCCCTTCGGCGCCCTCATCGGCGACTACGAATTCGGCAAGAGTCCGGAGGATATCGAGCTGCTGGAAAAGGTGTCGCAGGTGGCTTCGGCCGCTCACGCACCCTTCCTCACCGCCGCTACCTCCAACATGTTCAATCTGGATAGCTACAGCGAGCTTTCCTCTCCGCGCGACCTGGCTAAGATCTTCGACACCACCGAATACGCCAAGTGGAAGAGCTTCCGCAATTCCGAGGATTCCCGCTACATCGCCCTCACGCT
>DATJMP010000074.1:0-4839 GCA_035508655.1 Bryobacteraceae bacterium | reverse complement strand
CCCTGCACCATGTCGACCAGGTTGCCGTGGAAGAGCGAGACGTCGTGCACGGCGGACGTGGCGCATTGCACCACGAAGCAGTAATTGGCCTGCAACTGATCGGCGTCCTGCCACCACACGCGCACGATCCACGCCAGGGTGAGTGGATCCTGCAGAACCGCGGCCTGCCCGGTGAGGTGAAGAATCTGGCGTTTGTTGGGGTCGCGGCCGGGCGCCTGGCCCGTGGTGGGGTTCAGCCACTCCTGGATCAGCAGGCGGCTCAAGCTGCCGCCCTGGATCCAGCCCGCCGCCTGGTTGGCCGTAGCCGCGCTGGGAAAGCTGAGGTCGGCGCTGGTCGATCCGGCGGCGAGCGCGGTGACCACATCGCTCCAGGTGTACATCGAAATCCGGTTCAGCACACCGTGAATGGTCTGCGGCGTTTGGGAGACGAACACCGCGGCATTGGGGGCCTTGGGATCGGTTCCGTTCCATGCGCGGCAGGGCACCGGCAGAGCGTAGGTGCCACTGTCTCCGGTGTCTATGGCAAGCGTGGTGGTGGCCTGGTTGCCCTCGAAGATGTAGTAGTCCATCAGGGCCGCGTGGCGGCGCAGCGAGACGCGCTTGCGCGCATAGGCCAGGTACGCCTCGTTCATCACGCGGTCCTGGTAATCGCTCAACTCGTCGGCTGCGGCGGAGAACAGGTCGATGAGCACCTGGTCGAAATCGGCCTCGGAGACCGCCTGCCAGTTGGGCACGCGCTGCGTCATGGCGGCGATCAGTGTGTGCTGAAAGGAGGCGTAGTCCTTGGCGAGGTAATCGATCTGCGGATCGACCGGCGCAGGCTGGTTAGCCGTGCGCGGCGCGCAATCGGAGCTGAAGCAGCCCGGGCGAAAACGGAAATCAAGATCGGAGAGCAGCGGATCGAATCCGTTCTGCTGCACGGTGAGGGTGTAGATCGAGTAGTCGCCTATCGGTTGCACCACGATGGCCAGCACGCCCGTGGAAGGATGCGTTACCGCCGTGGCCTGCACCTGCCCCGCCAGCGGGCCGGCCGGAACGCGCTCGCCACCCGCGATGGGCAGCAGCGCGGTGATCTGGCCTGGAACGGCCGCCGCCGCTACCAGCGCGTCCAGGTTCAGGTCGTTGAAGAAGTGCGCCTCCAGGTGTGCTTCGGTGGGCGACACCGCGGGCGACAGCGTGACCAGGATGAAATCCAGTCCATTCAGATTCTTCGCCGCGAGGTCGCGGGCGCGGGCCTGGCGCGCGGTTTGGCTGATGATGGCACTCATGACGAGGGCGCGCTCCGCTGGAAGATGGCCTGGCGAATCTGGTCGCTGCCGGCCACCTGGTAGGTGACGTCGATTTCGATGGTGGTGTCGTTGATGGTGACGTTGAGCTGGTTGAGTGTGACGCGCCCGGTAAGCCACTCTTGCACGGCGTTGGTGATCATGGTGCGGGAAAGCGCGGCTGTGGCTTCGTTGATGCCTTCGAACAGCAGCCGGCGTGCGCCGCCGCCGAAATCGGGCAGGAAGAGCCGCTCGCCCTGGTTGGTGAGGACGAGTTGCACCAGTTCTTCCAGCGCCTGCTGCTCCAAAGTGGACGCCGCGGCGGCGCGCCCGCCCGAAGTGACGCGGAATGGAAAAGACAGGTGCTGGCCGGCGCTGTTGTTCATACCGCATCCACCTCCGGAGTGGAGTCCCCGACTCTCGCGATAGCCTGCGGCGCGCCCGCCTCGTTCAGACAATAGCCAATGCTTGTTTCCAGCAGAACGCCGGCATCATCCACGGTGAGCATGTCGGCGGCGTCCGTCCAGAGGATCGAGACGCAGGGTAACGGAACGCCCAATATGTTGAAAGTGCATCCCTCGATGACGAACGCGTCGGTTTCGAGGAGCGCGGGGCTTCCCTCCACGAAGAGCACGTTGTTGGAGGGTTCGGCCACCGTGGCCACGCCGCCATGGGGGCACTGGATCAGGTTGTCGGTCGTGAGGATGGCGGGCATGGCTATTCCAGAGAGACCTGCACGGTATCGTTCATGGTGATGCCGTCTTCGTCGATGGTGATGGTGGTTTGGTTGAAAGATAGTTCCAGGCCATCGTTGCTCAGCTTGATGGCGGCGCCCGAGGGGTGCTCCAGGCGGAGTTCGTTGTTGTCGTCGTCCAATACGATTTTTAAATTGCCGCTGGTGGCCCAGGTCCGCACGTTGGGTGCGGCGGGGTCCGGAATCTCTCCGGTGGCCCACCAGAAGCCCGTCCAGATGGGCTGCGAAATATCACCCCCTTCGAACTCCACCCACACGCCATCGTTTTCTTCAGGCAGCGCCACCAGCCCGTGTTGCGCGCCGGCGAAAGGCACACAGGGCCATGCCGGGGGCAGTTCGTGCCAGCCGTAGACGTCGCGCACCATGATCACGAGTTTGCCCAGGTCGTCGCCCGTCAGCACCTCCTTCACGATGCCGCGGTACTTGCCGTAAAAGCGGTGGCGCTGGTCGAATACGAGGTCGGCCAGTCTGCGGTCTTCCAAGCTCATCATAGGGTCATCTCCTCAAAACACTTCCGGCGGGGCGGGGGCGGGCACATTCCCCATCCCCGCGGATCGCGCGTTCCGCTGCAACGAAAAGGTCTGGCCGTAGCTGTTGCGCGTGAGCGTGTGGGTCACCTGGCGGATCAGCCAGAGGCCGCTCAGCCGGCCGTTCGAGCCGTTCACCTGCACATTCTGGTACGGCGAAAGCACCGCCGGGTAGGTATCCTTGAGCACTTCGCCCTCGGCATTCAACGCGTATGCAGCCTGTTCGGAGGCGCCCAGCACCGCGTTGTTGAGGTCCACGTTCCACGATTTTCCGGGCCGCAAAAAGCGATGCACCGGCGTGCCGCTGGGTGCATCGGGGCCCAGTCGCTGGATATCGTCCAGGTTCGCCGTGCGCCAATTCTGGCTCTTATCGGAAAGCGAAATGGTGGCCGTGGTGTAGATGGCCGGCAACGCGGAGGTGCTGGAAAAGCGAATGTTCAGCAGGTTGCGCTTGTTGCCCAGAAGCACCATGGGCGGAAGGCCCGAATCTTCGTCCGGATCGTACTTGAAGCAGCCGATGCTGGTGTGCGGATCCGGGCCGGGCAGCACATAGGCGTGCATCTCCTGGCGCCGCGCCAACTGCTGCAGCAGTTCCATCTGGGTGCCGCGCAATACGGTGACGTGATCCGAGAGATCGCCAGGCGCGGCCACTTCATCGATATCGGTGGAGTCGATATCCAGCGCGTCGTCATAAATCTGTTCGGCGATCGCGTCGTCCTTGAGCCCCGGGTAGAGCTTGATGGTTTCGTCACGATGCAAGAGGAAGCCATCGTCCTGCACTTCCACGCGCAGGATGCTCTGGCCCGGCTCCATGTGCATGTCGTAATCGGCGGTCACGATCGAGCCGTCGATCAGCGGAACGAAAGGGTTGCCCTGCAGGCTCACCTCGATGCGCACCCGCGCCATGGGCTGCAGCCAGTCTTCCGATTCGCCGGTCCAATCGCCCTGCGCGTTGGTGCAGAGCGGGAACTCCAGCTGCGCGGTCCAGTTGTGATCCATTTCCTGGTGAACGGTGAGAGTCTCGAAACCGTTCAGTTGATCGGTGGTGGCCGGCTGGTCGTTCAGGAACAGTCTGTACAGCGCGCAGGCCATCTATGTCTCCGGCACCTGGATGGTGATTTGCGCGGCGTTGGGGTCGTTGGGCAGCCACGGTTCGAGCAGACGCCGCGAGTCCAACTCGGTGTTGGCGTCGGCGATGTGCCAGAACATGGTGCCGTCGCCATATTCCTGCCCGGCGATAATATCCAGCCGGTCGTTGGCGTTCATGGTGGTGGGGTCGCCCGCCACCTGCGGCAGGCGGCGCAGTTTCACCGCGCTGGCCGTGGAGCCGTCGGCACGAATCACGGTCACCTGCGCCACGTTTGCGTATCTGGATTGCGGTAGAAACATAGGCTCAGAACGAAATCTTCGAGACGGCCGAGGCAGCGGTCCGGATTCCGGTCGTCACGTCGGTGATGGCCGCCAGGCCGATTTTCGCCATTACCGCCGTGGCCGCCACGGCGGTGTTGGCCAAATTTACGGTTGCCATCGTGTCCTGCATCATCTGCGTATAATTCAGGGCGCCCTGGCCGATCTGGTCGTCGCAGCAGAAGCACGGTGTCACCACGGCCAGACCAATGCTGACGCTGGCCTCCACGGGATTGAGCTGATCGTCGTATTGCAGCTCATTAATGGTCAGGGATTCGATGATGACCGGGACGATGCGCGCCAGGCCCCAGGAGAACAGAATCTTGGGCGATTGAACGCGCGGGATGGGCTGTTCCGGCGGCGCTCCCGAAAGGCTGGCGATCGCCTGGCCGATCGCGTCTACCACCGCCCCGATCACGCCTCCCTGCGTTTGGACCGGGTAGACCATGGCTTCGAGCGCCGCCAACTGCGGGCCGAGGCCCATGGTCAAGGCGACCGGATTGGCATCGTTACGCTGGTCGGCGGCGCTGAAGAGGGCTTCCACGGTGAAGCGCTCGAACGGCGGTTCGCCCGCCTGGCTGGTTTCGCGCGTGGTGGCATTCACCGGGCGCGGCGGAATTTCGATCGTACGCGTGAGCTTCTCGGGATTGAACTGGAAGACCACCACGTTGGGGATGGGCCCCAGGAAATCGTCGCCGTATTCGATGAGCGCGCCCTTGATGGTTTGCTCCATGGCTATTGGCTCCTCTTTTCGTGTGGAGGAAGACGCAACTCCAGCCGGTCGATGGTCGTGGTTCTGCGTCCTGCCAGCCGCTGGTCGGCGGCCAAGGCGCGGGCTACCTCGCGGGCAATCGACGCGGCGCGTTGTTCGGCCTCGCGGGCGGTG
>DATJMP010000073.1:0-9318 GCA_035508655.1 Bryobacteraceae bacterium | reverse complement strand
CAGGACAATGCCATCAGCTGGTTCGACTGGAACCTGGACGAGAATCGCGAGAGGCTGCTCGAATTCAGCCGCCGGCTGATCCGCATCCGGCGCCGCCATCCCAATCTGCACCGTCGCAAGTTTTTCCAGGACCGCCGAATTCATCCCGGCCAGACGGAGCGCCAGGTGAACGGCCACGTGGAGCAGGACATCACCTGGCTGCGGCCGGACGGCGCCGAAATGACCCCCGAGGAGTGGCAGGCGGGATGGGTGCGCTGCATCGGATTCGAGCTGAATGGCCGCACGCTGGATGACGTGAACGGCGCAGGTGAGCCGATTCGGGACGAGACGTTCATGGTTCTCCTCAATCCGCATCACGAGCCGATCAAATTCTACATGCCCCGCCGCGCCGCGGCCTGGCAGGTGCTGCTCGATTCGGCTCACCCGGAAAGGACACCTATGCCGATTGTCCATTCCGGCGATTTCTACGAGTTGATTGCCCGCAGCACGGCCCTGCTGCGTGAGATGAGGGATTGATGGACGAACCGCCGCTTCGGCGAAAGCCGGCCCTTAGAGCCGGCCTGAAAGGCGGCTCTACGCGCCGGAGCCGGGACCGTAAGGGAGCGGTGCGGATCACCGCTTCATGACCCGCCGTTTTCCCATCGGTGCGGAGCCCCAGGAGGGCGGCACTCATTTTCGTCTCTGGGCGCCGGCGCGGCAGCGCGTGGAAGTCGTGCTGGAATCCGGTGCGGTCTGCGAGCTGGAGCGCGAACCGTGCGGCTATTTTTCCGGCTTCATGGCCGCGGCTGCGGAGGGCGCGCGCTACCGGTTCCGGCTGGACGGCGCCGACTCGTTCCCCGATCCGGCCTCGCGTTTCCAACCGGAAGGACCGCATGGCCCCTCGCAAATCGTCGACCCGACGCGTTTCGGCTGGACGGACGGTGAATGGCGGGGGCTGACGATCGAGGGGCAGGTGATTTATGAGCTGCACCTCGGCACCTTCACGCGCGAGGGCACTTGGGAGGCGGCGCGGCGCGAACTCCCGGAATTGGCGGCGGCGGGAATCACTGTCATCGAGATTATGCCGGTGGCCGATTTCCCCGGCCGCTTCGGCTGGGGCTACGACGGCGTCGGCCTGTTTGCGCCCGTCTCCATCTACGGCACGCCGGACGATTTCCGCAGCTTTGTTGATGGCGCGCATCGCGTCGGATTGGGAGTGATCCTCGACGTCGTTTACAACCACATCGGGCCCGATGGGAATTACTTAAAGCAGTATTCGCAGACTTACTTCACCAGTAAGTATGACAACGAATGGGGTGAAGCGCTGAATTACGATGGTCCCGATTCCACGCCGGTCCGCGAATGGGTAATCACGAATGCCGCTTACTGGGCGATGGAATTTCACCTGGACGGACTGCGCCTGGACGCGACCCAGCAGATCTTCGATGATTCGCCCGAGCACATCGTCGCGGCCCTGACGCGGTCAATGCGGGATGCGGCGGCGTCGCAGGGGAGAAGCGTGATCGTAGTGGCTGAAAACGAGGCGCAGCTCCCACGGCTGGCGCGCGCGCGCCGGCAGGGGGGCTACGGCGTGGACGCGTTATGGAATGACGATTTCCATCACAGCGCCGTGGCTGCGGTAACAGGACATCAGGAAGCCTATTTCACGGACTTTCTTGGCCGGCCGCAGGAATTCATCTCTTCCATTAAGTACGGATATCTATTCCAGGGCCAACGGTATAAGTGGCAGGCGAAGCGCAGAGGCGCGCCTGCCTGGGGGTTGCGGCCGGCGCAGTTTGTCACTTATATCGAAAACCACGATCAGATCGCCAATACAGGCTTGGGCAAGCGTTTGGACCAGCGCACAAGCCCCGGCCGTTTGCGCGCCCTTACCGCCCTGCTGCTGCTGTCTCCCGGAACACCGCTGCTATTCCAAGGGCAGGAGTTCGGGGCCTCCAGCCCGTTTCTGTTCTTCGCCGATCATAACCAAGGCCTGCGGCCACTCGTGCGCGAGGGGCGCATTCAGTTCCTGTCGCAGTTCCGCGCGCTGGCACAGCCGGAAGTGCGGCAGTTCCTGCCCGATCCGGGCGACCCCGCCACCTTCGAGCGATGCAAGCTGGACCTGTCTGAGCGGCTGACCCACGCCGCCGTATATTCGCTTCACCGCGACCTGCTGCGCCTGCGCCGCGAAGTGCCGGTGTTCCGCGCGCAGCGGCCCGGCGGGATAGATGGAGCCGTGCTGGGCCACGAGGCGTTCGTGCTCCGCTATTTCGGCGAAAGCGCGGGCCAGCCCCAACGGACTGAGAACGGGTCCGTGGGGGACCGCGAGGGCGACCGGCTCCTGCTGGTGAATTTCGGACTTGATCTCCGCCTCGACCCGGCCCCCGAGCCCCTGCTGGCGCCGCCCGAAGGCTGCCTGTGGGAAATCGAATGGTCGAGCGAGGATCCCCGTTATGGCGGTGGCGGCACGGCGCCTTTGGATACGCCCGAGAACTGGCGTATTCCCGGGCACGCGGCGGTGGTGATGCGCCCGGTGGAGGTGGAGGGCAAATGGGCGTTGTGACGCATGTTCTGCCGAATCGGGAGTCGCAAGACCCGGAAGCCGATCCGCACCTACGCGAGGAGTGGCTTGTCACGAACGGCCTGGGCGGCTACGCTTCGGGCACTGTAAGCGGCGCCATCACGCGCCGCTACCACGGCTTGCTGATTGCAGCACTGCCCAACCCGCTGGGGCGCATGATGATGCTCAACGGCCTCTCCGAACGCCTGCGCCTGCCGGGCGGGCGCGTCGTATATACCGGAGCGGAGGAGTTGGCGGGTATTCTGCCGGAGCACACGCTGCCCATCGCCGAATTTCGTCTGGAATCCGGGCTGCCCGTCTGGCGGTATGAGGTGGACGGCTTCGTGCTCGAAAAGCGCCTGCTCATGCCCTACCGTCAGAACACAGTGCATATCAGCTATCGCCTGCTGGCTGGACCGGGCAGGCTTCGGCTGGGGCTGCGGCCTGCCATTCATTTCCGCCATCACGATGCGCCGGTCAGCACGGCTGCCCGCCATCCCTACCGGCTCACCGCGAGCGACGGCCACTTCGAGATCACCTCCATCCCCGGGTACCCCACGCTGCGCCTGATGATTGAAGGGCCGTCGGCAGCTTTCACGGTGGAGAGCCGGGAAACCGGCACCATCGGCTACCCCGCGGAGCGGCACCGCGGCTACGAGTGGCAGGGCTCGCTGTGGAGCCCCGGCTACTTCCGTTCCGACCTGACGGAAGGCGACCAGACTACGCTCATCGCTTCCACCGAAGCCTGGGACGAGATTTGTGCGCTCACGCCGGCGGCGGCCTTCCGGTCCGAAATGGACCGGCGCGAACTGCTGCTGGCGGCCGCGGCGCCGGCGGCGCGCACCGGCCCGGCGGCCGAATGGGTGCTGGCGGCCGACCAGTTTCTGATCGAGCCCTCCGGGCGCGTGGAAGATGCGGCGCGCGCCCGCGCCGCCGGCGACGAGATCCGCAGCGTCATCGCCGGCTACCACTGGTTCACCGACTGGGGCCGCGACACCATGATCAGCCTGGAAGGCATCACGCTGGCGACCGGCCGCTGCCACGAGGCCGGCTGGATTCTGCGCACGTTCGCGCACTCCATTCGCGACGGCCTCATCCCCAACCTGTTTCCGGAAGGCGAAAAGGAAGGTCTCTACCACACCGCCGACGCCACGCTCTGGTTTCTCCATGCGATTCACCGCTACACCGAACTGAGTGGCGACCGCGCCACGCTGCGGCTGCTGCTGCCGAAACTGGTGGACGTGATTGGTCACCACATGCGGGGCACACGTTTCGGCATCGGCGTGGACGCGGCGGACGGGCTGCTGCGGCAGGGGCAGCAGGGCTATCAGCTCACCTGGATGGACGCCAAAGTGGGGGATTGGGTGGTGACGCCGCGCCGCGGCAAGGCGGTGGAGATCAACGCGCTCTGGTACAACGCCCTGCGCCTGATGGAGAAATGGCTCGGGGAAGAAGGCGCCGGAGAGCAAGCGCAGGAGATGGGCGAGGCCGCGGCGCGCGTGCACGAATCCTTTAATCGGCGTTTCTGGTTCGAGGAGGGCGGTTACCTCTATGACGTGGTCGACGCTGAGGCGGGAGGCAATGACGACGCCTGCCGGCCCAACCAGGTGATGGCCATTTCGCTGGACTTTCCGGTGCTTGACCGCGAGCGCTGGAAACCGGTGATGGAAGTGGTGACCGAGCGCCTGCTGACGCCGGTGGGGCTGCGCTCGCTCGCTCCGTGCCATCCCGATTACAAGCCGAAATATTACGGCGATTTGCGCGCGCGCGACGCGGCGTATCACCAGGGCACGGTGTGGGCGTGGCTTATCGGGCCGTATATCGATGCCTGGCTGAAACTGCACCCCGACCATCCCGCTGAAGCGCAGCGGTTTCTGGATGGCTTCATCCCGCACCTGAACGAGCAATGCATCGGCTCCATCAGCGAGGTGTTCGACGCCGAGCCGCCGTACACGCCGCGCGGCTGCATCGCGCAGGCATGGAGCGTGGCGGAAGCGCTGCGCTGCTGGGTGAAAACGGCCGCGTAGCGCCCCGAGTGGCGGAACAAGCCGAATTGGGCGCATCCGGCTGCCTCTGCCATACTGAAATTTATGAGCGACGCCCCTCACCTGTTCACGCCCCTGACGATTCGCGGCATCACGTTTCGCAACCGCATCGCGGTCTCGCCCATGTGCCAGTATTCCAGCCGGGACGGGTTCGCCAACGATTGGCACCTGGTGCACTTGGGCTCGCGCGCGGTGGGGGGCGCCGGGCTGGTCATGATGGAAGCGACGGCCGTCGAAGACCGCGGCCGCATTTCGCCCGGCGACCAGGGGATCTGGAAAGACGAGCATATTCCGTTTCTGTCGCGCATCGCGGAGTTCTTGAAGCAGCAGGGCGCGGTGGCGGGTATCCAACTGGCTCATGCCGGGCGGAAGGCCAGCACCGGCGTACCCTGGCAAGGTGGAGGGTACATTCCGCCATCGGAGGGTGGCTGGGTTCCGGTGGCGCCGAGCGCCGTGCCATTCCAGCCGGATGATCCGGCGCCGCATGCGCTTTCAAGCGACGAGATTCGCTGCGTGGTGGAGGCGTTCGCGGCGGCGGCGCGCCGCGCGCTGCGGGCGGGTTTCCAGTTGATCGAAATCCACGCCGCGCACGGGTACCTCGCGCACGAGTTCCTTTCGCCGCTGAGCAACCATCGCACCGACGAGTACGGTGGTTCGTTCGAAAACCGCATCCGATTCCCGCTGGAGGTAACGCAAGCGGTACGCGCGGCCTGGCCGGAGGATCTGCCGCTGTGGATGCGCATTTCGGCCACGGATTGGGCCGAAGGCGGCTGGACGCTGGACGAATCGGTGGAACTGGCGAAGCGCGTGCGCGGGATGGGTGTGGATCTGATCGATTGCTCCTCGGGCGCATTGACCCTGAAGCAGAAGATTGCGCTGGGGCCGGGCTATCAGGTGCCATTCGCCGACCGTATCCGCCACGAGGCGGGCATCCCGACCGGCGCCGTGGGTATGATCACGGAGCCGGAACAGGCCGATGCCATCGTGCGCGAAGGCCGTGCGGACGTGGTGCTGCTGGCCCGCGAATTCCTGCGCGACCCCTATTTCCCGCTCCGCGCCGCGCGCAAGCTGGGCGTGGAGATCAAACCGCCCGTGCAGTATGGGCGGGCTTGGTAAGAGCAGATCGCGCAGCTGTTGATAAGAACTGGACTGCCTTGACGAAAGGGCGTGAGGGTGGATCGCGACATAGCGATCAGAAAAGGTACGGCACCAGGGCGGCGGTCTGATGGGCATAGGTGGCATACGTCTCCCCAAATTGGGAACGCATCCACTCCTCCTCCAGGCGGAGCTTGGCCCAGAACACGAGGAATACCAGGACGAAAACGATGACCCCGCGCACCTGGGAGAGCGCAATCGCGGTGCCAAGAAACCCGGTCAGAATGCCGGTATAGATGGGGTGACGGACCACGGCATAGGGGCCGGTGGTAATCAGTTCGTGGCCCTGCTTAATGGTTACGGAGCGGCTCCAATTGCTGCCGAGGTGCTCGCGCGCCCAGACGGCGAAGAGAAGGCCGGCGACGGCAAAAGCAGCTCCAACCCAAAAGGGCCAGATGCCAGACGGCCAGAGCTGGAGGTAAAGCCAGCGCAGCGGGATGCGGGTTGTCGAGAGGAGGACGATCACGATCAGGAAGGCGAGGGCCCGCAGGATGCGCGAGGCGGCCGGCTCGATGCGCTGGGTGGTTTTGGTACCGAAGGCCTTGATCTGCCAATAGAGAAGAAAGGCGATCCAGGCCGCGGGAAAGAAAGATTCGAAGAACCAGAGCATTCAAGACCTCCGGGCGTGGTAGTTGTTTTCAAGCTCTTCACAGTGTTTACGTGGGCGAGCAAGGGGGAGTTCCACCGCGAGTGACGTTTCGCCGCGAGCCGAGGGCCACACCGGAGCGGGGTGTCGGATCGAGGAGGGCAGCATGTCGGCTCTGCTGATTGGTGGCCTAATTGTCGGCAACCCCGGAAATTGCGCAGTTTCCGGCAACGGTTGTGCAACGGGATTACCGGAAAGTGCCCCACAACCGGATTCCGGCTTCTGTCTTCGGGCTCCGGGATTCTGTCTTCTTTTCTTCTCGGCGCGGCGCCTCGGCAGCGACTTATCTCTTCCGCGCTTCCACCGCGGCGCCTTCGGTGATGGCGTCGGTGGGGTTGGAGATGACCATCTGTCCCGGTTCGAGGCCGGAGGTGATTTCCACTTCTGAGCCCAGGTCCTGGCCAATCGTCACATTGCGGAAATGAACAATGCCGTCCGCGCCGGCCACGGCCACGCGTGCGCCGGTTTTGCCCAGCAGCAAGGCATCGCCGCTGATGCGCAGAACCGGTTTGGCTCGCGCAGTCGAAAACCGCACCTGGCCGTACATGCCGGGATAGAGCGCGTTGCCGGGGTTGCGCGTTTCCAGGATGACCAGCATGGCGCGGGAATTGGTGTCGAGCGAATTGGAAATGCCGGTGACCTTTGCCGTCCAGACCTGTCCAGGGCGTTCCTGCACGCGCAACTCGGCCGTCTGTCCCTGGGTAATATCTGAGACGTAAGTCTGCGGCACGTTGACGAAGACGCGCAGAGGGTCGATCTGCGCCACACGGAACAGTTCCTTGGAGCCGGCGTTGATCAGATAGCCGACGTCCACGTCGCGCACGGTCACCACGCCGTCGAACGGGGCGGTGATGCGGGCGAAGCCTTTCAGCTCATTCAGGCGGCGTAGATTGGCCGCATTGGCGTTGACCGTATTCTGCGCCGTGGCAAGGGCGGATTCGGCCTTGCGCAGCTCGGCCTGGCGAACGCCGAGGTCCGCCTGGCGCGTATCTAAATCCTGCTTTGAGACCGCGCCCTTGGCTTGGAGGTGCTGCCAGCGGTCGAAGGTAACGCGGGCCAGCGCCAGATTGGCGCGGGCGAGATCGATATCGGACTCCAGCTCCTTCAGCGAGGCCTGCGCCTGCTCCAAATTGGCGCTCGCCTGCCCGATCTGCTGGTCGAGCTCGGGTGTCTCGATTTCGGCCATGAGCTGTCCCGCTTTGACATGGTTGCCGTAATCCACCAGCCGCGATTTCAAGTAGCCGTCCGCGCGCGCGAAGATGGGGGATTCGATCATGGCCACCAGGTCCGCAGGCAGGTCGATGGTGTCCTTGGTGGCGCCATAATGCGCGGGCGAAACCAGCACCACGGGTTTCCGTTCGGCGATCTGCTCCGAGGCAGCGAGCAGGCCTTTCTGGCGCGACAGCCGCGGCAGCAGGCCGCCCACGATGGCTACGGCCACGATGAGGCCCAGAATGGCAAAAAAAACGAGGACGGGCCGGCGCGCCGGACGCGGCGTCCTTGAGGTTCGAGTGCTTTCCTGAGCCATCATGACGGGTCAACCCCGGAATGTCTCCCGAAGTGGGGCGGGGTGCGGCGGAGCACGCTGTAGACTACCGGTACAAAGAATAGAGTAGCAACTGTGGCCAGCAAAAGCCCGCCGATGACGGCCCGGCCGAGCGGCGCATTCTGCTCGCCGCCTTCGCCGAAGCCCAGCGCCATCGGCAGCATACCCACGATCATGGCCAGCGCCGTCATCACCACCGGGCGGAGGCGCGTGTAGCCGGCGGCGAGCGCGGCGGTCACGGCATCCGCGCCCTCCTCGCGCATGTCATTGGCGAAGTTCACCAGCAGGATGCTGTTGGCCGTAGCTACGCCGATGCTCATGATGGCGCCCATCATGGAGGGCACATTGAGCGTGGTTTGCGTGACGAAGAGCATGAGCACGATGCCGGAGATCGCGCCGGGCAAGGCCATGAGAATGATGAACGGATCGAGCCAGGACTGGAAATTCACCACCATCACGAAGTAGACCAGCACGATGGCGAAGATCATGCCCAGCGCGAGGCCGATGAAGGAGCTGCGCATGGTCGAAACCTGGCCGCGGGTTTCGATGAAGCTGCCCTTGGGAAGTTTGGGGGTGAACTCGGCGAGCACGCGGTCTACATCCCCAGCCACCGCGCCCAGGTCCCGATCCTGCACGTTCGCGTATACGTCATAGAGCGGCTGCACGTTGTAATGATTGACCACGGAAGCGGTGGTGTCACGCTCGAGCGCGCCCACGTTGGTCAGCAATTCCGGAATGGGCCGGCCGCTGGCGTGAATCGGCGTGCGCAGCAGTTCGGAGGTGGAATCCACGCGATACTGCGGCGTCATTACGGAGATGGGGTAGTCCACGCTGTTGTGCGGATCAATCCAGTAATTCGGCGCGATCTGGGTGCTGGAAGAGAGCGAGATTAAGAGGCTGTTCGCCACGTCTTTCTGCGTGAGCCCGAGCTCGCCGGCGCGGGTGCGATCCACCTGGAACAGGAATTCGGGCGCATCCACCACCTGGTGCGTATGCACGTCGACGGCACCCGGAATTCGCGCCATGCGCGCCTCGATGCGCCGTGCCAGCGCGTAATTGGCGGGAGCGTTGGCCAGCGGTCCGACCACCTGCACATCGATGGGCGCCGGCAGCCCGAAATTCAAAATCTGGCCGACGATGTCGGCTGGCTGGGAGAAGAAGGAGAGGTCGGGAAATTCGCGGCCAAGCCGGGCGCGCAGCAGGCGCACATAACTGGAGGTTGGGGCGTGATGCCCTTCCCGCAGCGAGACCAGGATTTCGCCATCGAAGTTGCCAACGGTGGCGGTGTCGCTCATGGCGATGTTCTGGCCGGAATAAGGCAGGCCGATATTGTCCAGCATGTCCGCAATCTCGTCTGCCGGGATAAGTCTGCGGATGGCGTTTTCCA
>DATJMP010000072.1:0-5674 GCA_035508655.1 Bryobacteraceae bacterium | reverse complement strand
AAACTACGGACGGAAGTTTTGCAGGCGAATCTGGAACTGGTGAGACGGGGGCTGGTGCTGTATACGTTCGGGAATGCCAGCGCGATCGACCGTAAGCTTGGGCTGATCGTGATCAAGCCGAGCGGCGTGCCATACGACGAGATGACGCCGGAAGACATGGTGATCACGGACCTGGACGGACGGACAGTGGAGGGAAAACTCAGGCCGTCATCCGATCAGGATACGCACGCGGCGCTCTACGTCGCCTTTCCGGATATCGGC
This sequence comes from Bryobacteraceae bacterium, assembly GCA_035508655.1. Taxonomy (GTDB): domain Bacteria; phylum Acidobacteriota; class Terriglobia; order Bryobacterales; family Bryobacteraceae; genus DATGMB01. The sequence goes on along the minus strand of DATJMP010000072.1, from coordinate 5,413 downwards.
GGGGTGGTGCACACACACGCGCGGCACTCGACGGCATGGGCGCAGGCCCGGCGCGAGATTCCGTGCTTCGGCACCACCCACGCGGATTATTTCCACGGGCCGGTGCCGGTGACGGATGCGCTTACGGAAGAGGAGATCACATCCGATTACGAGGCCAACACGGGCATGGCGATTGTAAGGCGGATGGAAGGATGCGAACCCCTGGCCTGCCCGGGTGTGCTGGTGGCGGGGCATGGACCGTTCTGCTGGGGTAAGACCGTGACGGAGGCGGTGCATCACGCGGTGATCCTGGAGGAATTAGCCGCCATGGCGGCGCAGACGCTGGCCATTAACCCGCTGGCGCAGCCGATCAACGCCACACTGCGAGACCGGCACCATTTCCGCAAGCACGGCGCCGCGGCAACCTACGGGCAACGATAGGCTCCTAACCGCTCCCTTTTCGCGGCTCAGAAGCATGACGGAGCCGCGACCAAAGGTAGGTTAGGCTCCGGCTACAATTGATACTTGTCTACTTCGGCCAGTCCCGCGGCGGGAAGAGTTGCGTTCCGGTATCCGAGCTTCCGTTACCTGGTGTCAGCACGGTTTTTGGCGGCGGCATCTTCGGAGATGCAGGCCGTAGGAGTGGCGTGGCAGATCTATGGGATGACTGGACGGCCGCTTGATCTGGGACTCGTGGGGCTGGCGCAGTTTCTGCCCGGTATTTTCTTGTTCCTGATCGTGGGCCACGTCATCGACCGTTTTCCGCGGCGGACCATCGTCATCATCTCGAGCGCCGCGTTCGCGGGCTGCTCCCTGGCCTTGCTGGCGCTGACGGTGCACGGGCTGCGGACAGTCTGGCCGGTATATGCCGTGCTGCTGCTGAACGGCGTGGTGCGGGCGTTCCACACACCCGCCCACCAGGCTCTGGTGCCGCAGATCGTGCCGCAGGAGCATTTCCCTAACGCCGTTTCGTGGGGGTCTTCGATTTTCCAGACCGCGATGTTCGTCGGGCCGACCATCGGCGGCTTGCTTTACGGCATGACAGGAAGCCCGTTGCCGGTGTATGCCTGCGCGGCGTCGGCGTACGTGGCGGCCCTGGCGCTACTGACGGCAGTGAAGGTGGCAGCGCCACCGCGGGCGAAAAAAGCGGTCTCGATGGCCGTAGTGCTGGAGGGAATGCGCTATCTGCGGCGCAACTCTCTGCTCCTGGGCGCCACCAGCCTGGACCTGTTTGCGGTGCTGCTGGGCGGGGCGGTAGCGCTGCTGCCAGTGTACGCCAGCGACATCCTGCACGTGGGAGCGCGCGGCCTCGGAGTGCTGCGGGCGGCGCCGGGTGTAGGAGCCGTGTTGACGGCGCTCTTCATCGCCCACCATCCGCTGCGCCGGCGGGTGGGCGCGATCATGCTCTGGTGCGTGTGCGGCTTCGGCCTGATGACGGTAGTGTTTGGGCTTTCGCGGAACGTGGCGCTGTCGCTGGGCGCGCTGGTGCTGGTGGGAGCGTGCGACATGGTCAGCGTGATCGTACGGCATACGCTGATTCAAATGCGCACGCCGGATGAAATGCGCGGTCGCGTGAGCGCGGTCAACATGGTGTTCTTGAGCGCGTCGAACGAAGTGGGACAGTTCGAATCGGGCATCACGGCGCAGTGGATGGGAACCGTGCCGGCAGTAGTGGCGGGTGGAGTCGGGACGATCCTGGTTGTGCTCCTGTGGTCGCGCCTGTTCCCGGCGCTGCGCAAGGCAGAGCAGTTGACGCAAGAATAGAATGCAGCGCCGGGATACAGAGACACGGCGAAAATCTTTTCGGTTTCCTCTGTGTCTTCGGGCCTCTGCGGTAACACGGCATGACCGTGTTGCCGATTCTTCGAACAGAGCTGGTCCGCGGAGGCGGCATGCCGCCCTGCCAAGGGCTCTGTGGTGAATCATAAGCCGCTATCCTTATTCCTATGAAGATTGCATTCATCGGGACTGGAAAAATGGGTGCGGGAATGGTGCGCAGTCTGGTTGCGGCCGGCCACGAGGTAACGGCTTATAACCGCACACGCGCACGGGCGGAAGCTCTGGGAGTGCCGGTGGCGGATACGCCCGCGGCCGCGTGCCACGGAGCCGATGCGGCCATGTCGATGCTGCCCGATGACCGGGCGGTGGAACAGGTCGTTTTCGGCAAGGATGGAATCGGCGACGTGCCGCACATCGGCTGCAGCACCATCAGCACGGCGCTGGCGCGGCGGCTGGCTGCCGAATCGGCCGCCGGGTATGTGAGCGCGTGCGTGTTCGGAAGGCCGGACGCGGCGGAGGCGAAAAGATTGATCGTAGTGGCGGCGGGCCGCCCGGAGTGGCTCGAGCGCTTCCAGCCGCTGTTCGACGCCGTGGGACGGCGCACGTTCGTGGCAGGCGCCGAACCGTGGCAGGCGAACGCGGCCAAGGTGTGCGGCAATTTCATGATCGCCAGCATGGTGGAATCCTTCGGCGAGGCGTTCGCCACATTGGGGAAGGCGGGCGTGGATTCGCACCTGTTTGTGCAGGTGATGGTGGAACTGTTCGGGTCGCCGGTATATGCCAACTACGGGAAGCTGGTCGCGGACCGGCTGTTCGATCCGCCGGGCTTCGAACTGAAGCTGGGGTTGAAAGACGCGCGGCTGGTGCTGGAGACGGCCATGGAGTGCATGACCCCTATGCCGTTCGCCAGCGTGATCCGGGACCGCATGTTGGATGCGTTCGGGCACGGGCAGGCGGAGAAGGACTGGTCGAGTTTCGCCGTCTGGGGGCGGGACTAGCGCCGGGCCGGCGCGGCTCCGATCGGAGCCGCGCGCCTAAGTAAGCGTTTGGCGGAGATCGAAGGCCGGGTCACCGCTCCCTGACCCGGCATTCCGGACCGGCCGGAATACCGGTCCGGCGTGACTTTCGAGAGAGCGGTGCTCCAAAAAAGTCAGAGTCCGTAGTCATGTGGGACCGGCTTCAGCCTTCAACCCCGCCCCTCGAATTGACACGCGCGCCGCCCGGCTTTCATACTGGTCCAGATCAAGCCCGGTTTGCACGCCGGGCCTTGGAGGGGACCGATGTTCAAGCCGAAACCGATGGGAGTGGCTGCCCTTTGCGCTCTGGCCGTCTTGTGCCCGGGTGCGCGTTCCGCCGAAACCGGTGATCTGCTGGCGCAACTCATCCGCATCAACACCAGCAACCCGCCCGGCAATGAAGCCGCGATCGATGAGTTTCTGGCTGCCCGCCTCCGGCCTCTCGGCTTCCAGGTGGAAATCATCCCCACGCCGCAGGCCGGAAAATCCGTTCTGTTCGCGCGTTTGAAGGGGGATGGCAGTCTGAAGCCGGTTCTGATTGCCTCGCACGGCGACACCGTAGGCGTGGAACGCGAAAAGTGGTCGGTGGATCCCTTCGCCGGCATCGTCAAAGACGGCTACGTCTACGGCCGGGGCGCCATCGATTTCAAGGGCGGCATGGCCGTATTCACCGAGTCCGTCATGCGGCTGGCGCGTAATCGGGTGCCCTTGAAGCGCGACGTCATTCTCCTCATCGAGGCCGATGAGGAAAGCGCCAAGTACAACACCTCCTGGCTGGCCGAATCGCACTGGGACCGGATGGATTGCGAATTCGCCCTGAACGAAGGCGGCTGGATCATGGAAGGGCCGAACGGCAAGGTCCGCTATGTCAGCATCTCCACCGCCGATAAGACCAGCCTCTTTCTCCTCCTCACCGCCCGCGGCACTTCCACGCACTCCTCCATGCCGCTGCCCGACAACGCCATCTTTCGATTGGGCAAGGCCCTGGCGAAACTGGCGGATTACGATACCAGGCCGCAGCTCACCCCCAGCACCCGCGAATTTTTCCTCACGCTCGCCAAGACCAGCCAGCCGCCCCTTTCGAACAGCTTCTACGACCTGGTCAACAGCCAGGATCCCGCGCGCGTTCGGGCTGCCGACCGCGAAATCAGCCGCGACCCCCTGCTGCATGCCATCATGCGCAATACCATCGCGCCGGTCCTGATGCAGGCGGGTTTTCGCTCCAACGTCATTCCGGGTTCCGCGGAAGCGACCATTAATTTTCGCGTGTTGCCCGGGACTACTCCCGAAGATTTGATCGGGGAGATGCGCAAGGTGATTGCCGACCCGAATGTCGAGATCACCGTCGCGCCAGCCAACCCTGCTCGCGCGCTGGCCGCACATCCATTGCCGAACGGCAAGCCTTCGCCTGTGGACACCGACCTGTACCGGGCGCTGGTGAAAAGCGCCAATCAGGTCTGGCCGGGAGTTCCCGTAACGCAATATCTCTTCCAGGCCGGCACGGACGCGATGGCCTGGCGCAGCCGCGGCGTGCCCGTCTACGGTGTGTATCCCTACCCGATCTCAAACGACGATCTGCGGCGCATGCACGGCAACGACGAGCGGGTCTCCCTGGACTCCCTGGAGCAGGGAACGGATTACATCTACAACACTCTGGTGGCGGTGGCAGGGAAATAGCAGTAGGGGATTAAGGGTTGGGGATTGGGAGTCAGGCCGACACTGGTATCGCCGCAGTTCAGGCCCGCAGGCTGGGGGTGTGCCCGGCGTACGGCATTCGGCTTCGCCCCCAACCCCCAATCCCCAATCCCGATTTCGACCTATGCCTTCGATCCCGAATTCGAGTGTCCGGCCATGCTCCAGAGCCAGTCGCCGGAGCGCTCATGGTCCCATTGTGGAGTCGGCTCGAAGTAACCGGTGCCGGGCATCAGGTGTTTCCGCACCACGTCTTCGTTTAAGGTAACGCCCAGACCCGGCTTATCCGGAACTGTGATGAAGCCCTTGTTGATGATCGGTTTCTCGATCCCTTCCACCAGGTCCTGCCACCACGGCACATCCAGCGAGTGGTTTTCGCACGCCAGAAAATTCTCCGTCGCCGCCGCGCAGTGCACCGAGGCCAGCGCGCCGATCGGCAGCCCGGCATAGTGCATCGCCATCGGCACGCCGTATTCCATGGCCGCGTCGCCGATCTTGTGCGTCTCCAGGATTCCGCCCGAGGTTGAAATGTCCGGGTGGATCTTGCTCACGGCGTGCTTTTCGCACAGGTTGATGAAGCCCTCTTTCAGATAAATGTCTTCACCCGTCAGAATCGGGGTCGGGCTTTCGTCCGTGATGTGCTTCAGCATGTCGGTATACTGCCACGGAATTACGTCTTCCATCCAGGCCAGATTGTACTTCTCATACGCCTTGCCAAGCCGGATGATGGAGTTGACGCCGAGATGGCCGAGGTGGTCCATCGAGAGCGGGATTTCCATACCCACTGCCTCGCGAATCGCCGCTACGTAAGTGCAGAGCATCTCGATGCCCTTATCCGTAACCTCGGTAGCCACGAACGGGTGCGGCAGAGCCCGCCGTTCCCAGGCGCTGAGACCGGAAGGCTCGGTGACGGTGCCGGGCGTCTTGGAGACAAACTCGATCCCCAG
>DATJMP010000071.1:0-48854 GCA_035508655.1 Bryobacteraceae bacterium | reverse complement strand
CGTTGACCACGAGCGGCGCCGTATCCACGGGACCGGAGCCGTGAACGGTGGATTTTAGGATGAGGGTACCGCGCGGCCGCGTCGTGGCGACGGCGGTGCGCAGACCTTCCGGGCTTCCGCTGGCTTCCACCACCCAGTCGTAAGCGGCGGCAGGCGGCGGCGTGGTGAAGGGGCGGGCGCCGCCCAGGGACAGCTTTTCCGGATGGCGGCCGTAGTGGTCCACGTGGTAGCCGTTGGCGAGCAGGAGCATGGAAATGACAAGGCCGAGTTTGCCGTCGCCCAAAACGGCCACGGTGGAGTGCGGCGGGATGGAGGCCTGGTCGAGGATTTCGCAGGCGGCGGCCAGTGGCTCGGTGAAGACGGCGCGGTGGGTAGGGATGGAATCGGGCACCGGGTGCAAATTGACTTCCGGCAGGGTGAAGAATTCCGCGAAGGAGCCGGGATGGTTGACGATGCCGAGCACGGTGCGGTTGGGACAATGGCGGGTGAGGCCGCGCCGGCACCATTCGCAGGCGTGGCAGGCGAGGTTGATTTCTCCCACCACGCGGCGGCCAACAAGCGCCGGCGAATCGGCTTCGGCTACTTCGGCGACGAACTCGTGACCCGGCGTGCCGCGAAAGCCGTAATAGCCGCGCTGTAATTCGAGATCGGTATTGCAGATGCCGCCGGCCAGCAGGCGGAGCAGGGCGAAGCCTGGCGGGCGCACGGGCCGCGCCACATCTCGTACGGTGACCGCCCCGTTTTCCAGGTGGACAGCGAGCATCCCCTTATAATAGTGTTTCATGCCAGCCGAACTCGCCTGCTTCAACCAGGAATGCCGCGCCCGTTTTCCGGTCACGGAGGTGATTTACAATTGCCCGCAGTGCGGCGGGCTGATCGAAGCCGTATATCCCACGGGCGACGCGGGCGGGTGGAAACAGATGTGGCGCGAGCGGCGCATGTCGAAGGCGCCCATCGACCAGAGCGGGGTCTGGCGTTACCGCGAGCTGCTGCCGTTTCTGGAGGACTATGCCGAGGTGGTGACGCTGCGGGAAGGCTGCACGCCACTCCTCGACGCGCCGCGGGCAGCGGAATACGGCGGGCTGGACCGGATCACGTTCAAGCACCAGGGCTTCAACCCAACGGGCTCGTTTAAAGACAACGGCATGACCTGCGGCGTGGCGCAGGCGCGTCGGCTGGGCATGACCCGCGTGGCGTGCGTGTCCACCGGCAATACGTCCGCTTCCATGGCTGCCTACGCCAGTGCCGCCGGGCTGCAGCCCATCATCTTTCTGCCGCACGGCAACATCTCCTTCGGCAAGCTGGCACAAGCGCTGGAGTACGGCGCGCGCACGCTGCAGGTCGACGCCAATTTCGATCAGATCCTCGCGCTGGTCCGGGAACTGGCGGAGCGCCTGGGAATCTACCTTCTGAATTCGATCAACCCGTTCCGCATCGAAGGGCAGAAGACGATCATGGCGGAAATGATGGACCAGCGCGACTGGCGGGTGCCGGATTGGGTGGTGCTGCCAGGCGGAAACCTGGGCAACTGCTCGGCCTTCGGCAAAGGACTACGCGAGATGCAAGACCTGGGGCTGATCGACCGGCTGCCGCGGTTGGCGGTGGTGCAGGCGGAAGGAGCAGCGCCGTTTTACGAGATGTTCCGCAGCGGCGCCCCGTGCCTGCGCGCGGTGGAGCACCCGGAGACTCTGGCCACCGCCATCAAGATCGGCGACCCGGTCTCCTGGCCGAAGGCGCTGCATGAAATCCACGCGACCGGCGGCGTGGTGGAGAAGGTGACCGAGCAGGAGATCGCGGACGCCAAGGCGACGGTGGGGCGCTGCGGAATCGGATGCGAGCCGGCATCAGCGGCAACGCTGGCGGGCATCCGCAAACTCACTTCTGCCGGTGTGATGGCCCGGGATGCCGATGTGGTGGCGGTCCTCACAGGGAACGTTCTGAAGGACCCGGATTACATTCATCAGTACCATACGGGAATTTTGCACAAGGGGCAGGAGAAGATTGCGGCCAACTTCGGAAACCCGCCAGTTTTAGTGCCGTACGATGCAGACGTGATTTTAAAAGCCCTCGAAACCTAGTTTGTTTTACCCCCTCAAATGAGGGTAGTACCTCTAAGTAAAAAAGTAGTAAGCATGGTCCTGGGAATTCTCTTGCGATGAATTAGGTCATTTGGTACACATGTACTATGTTTGCCGACGATAACACCGTGAAGCCGCACGAGATCGGAGACTTCGAGCGGCAGCTTGAGTTCCTCTATGCACGGAGAGAGGCGATCGATGCCCTCATTGCCTCCCTGGAGGAATACGACCGCTACCGGTGTGTACCGGACCCCCCGCAGCAGCGCAAGTTGGCCTGATTACCGGGCCAGAAGTTTCCTGATTTGAGCGGAAAGTTCGCCTTCCGGAGCGGCTCCGGGGTGATAGTAACGGACTACACCGGCACGGTCGATCAGGACCAGGGTCGGAGTGGTACTGGCGCCGTAAGCGTAGAAATTGGATGCGCTCAGGGGCGCCGGCATAGAATCCAGAGCGCTATAAAATTTGCGGCGCACCTGCTCGATATATTGCTTCTCGGCTTCAGGGGCGGCATCCTCGCCGCCGGCGGCATAACCGTAAAGCCGGGTGGGACCCACCAACACCAATCCCCGCGAGCTGTAGGTCTTCATCAACGAAGCCAGAATGGGCGCCTCCGCTTTGCAGTCAGGGCACCAGTGCGCCCAGAAAAATAGAAGCACGACGTGGCGCCGCAACGCGGAAAGCGGCTGCGGCCCGGGCCCGATCCATTCCCTTTCGTCGAGCGGAGGGGCCGGCTTGCCTTCCAGGCTCAGCAGGTTGACGTTTTTGCGGATGCGCTCGCCGATCGAGGTTTTACCGTAAGACAAAAGTTGCTGGTCCAGGAACGCGACGGCGCCAGTGCGATCGCCGCGGTCGGCCAGGACTTGGGCGTGGACCTCGATGGAGGCGCCCAAGGCCGTCGGCAGCCAAGGGTCGGAATCAAGCCGGCGGCCGTTGAGAAGAGTGAGCGACAGCTTGCGGGCTTCAGAGGCGAACTGATCGGCGCGGTCGAGTTGGTTGGCTTCCAGGGCGCCGCGGGCCAACCAGGAAATGGCCGCGGCAAGTTCGGGCGTGTTGCCGGCCTGCTGCTGATAAGAGCGGGCGGCGCGCTCGGCGGCAACGAAGTCATGGCGTGCCACCAGAGAGCGGACGTCGTTAACGAGAGAGACGTAAAGCAGAAGGGCAAGCATGGCTAATGGTAGGGTTGAAACTCGAGCGTGCTCTTGGCGTCCACCCGGCCGAACTGCATGGCCGTGCTGCGGCCGGAATAATACTGCTCCCATTCGTCGCGGTAATGGCTGGAGAAGATCTGACCGGATTGTCCGATGGGGATGTTGAGGAGCGAGCGGTCCCAATCGCCCAGGTCCGCATTCATGCGCATGGAAGGCGCCAGGCTGGTGGTCGTTTGTTTGGGCGTGGAGGGCGAGCCGCTCATAGGGACGGGACCGATATCGAAGTAGGTGCCGATCATGGGGACCTGGTGAATCACCGGGTGGTCGATGCGGACGCGCATCCATCGGCCATACTGCCAGCGGGCGATGTCGGCACCTTGCATGCGCTTGCCCTCCTCGACGGCGTCGGCCAGAGCCCGCAGGAGCATGGAGTCGTAATCGTCGAACCAGCCAGCGGGACGCTCGCGCAACAGCTTTTCCACTACCGCGCGCGCCATCTGCACCTGGTAAGTCAGAGCGTGGCCAGGCGCAGCGCGCTCCACCATGGCGGTGCGGATGTGCTGAAACGCCAGGGTGGTGAGGAATGGCGCGGTGAGATTCTTTTCCATTTGGCCATTCCAGCCCCGTAACTGTTGGACCACCGCGTCGAGCGTCGCGGAATGGACCTTGCGGCGGTCGTAGGCGGCGACGATCTGGCGCGCGAGGAAATGATCGAAGCTGGAATAAACGTCTTTCTGGACGGCGAGCAGGTCTTCGGCACGCCAGTTTTTGCGGGACGCGAGAAGGCTGCGGATCTGCAGCAGGCGGTACGGCGAGGCAAAATTGCCGTTGACGGGATACGGCGTGCCAGGCGGAAACGGGTTCTGATTGGCAGTGACAATCATTCCGCCGGGAGGATCCAAGGCGGAAGGCAACTGGTCGAAGGGGATGTAGCCGTCCCACTCGGATTCGCCGGTGGAACCATCAACCGGCAGGTCGCCTGCGAAGCCGTGGCGAAGAGGTAATTTACCGGCGGCGTGGTAGCCGATGTGGCCGTCCACGTCGGCGTAGACGAAATTGGAGCCGGGGCCGGGAAAGCGGGCGAGAGCGGAAGTGAATTCGCTCCAGTTTTGCGCGCGGTTGACATCGAGAATGGGGTACTGGATGAGACCGGGCTCGGCGGCGATCCAGCGCAAGGACATCTTCTCCTGGTTGTCGGTGATGAACAGCGGGCCATGGCGCGTGACCCAGATTGGCACCTCGGTGGGCTTTTGGCCTCTGACCGGAATGATCTCCCGCTCCAACCGGGCCTGTTCCACGCTGCCGCGATAGAGGTAGCGGCCGGTGCGTTCATCGATCTTTTCGATGTAGAGATCCTGGACGTCGAATCCCAGATTGGTGATGCCCCAGGCGATGCGGCGATTGTGGCCCACGATGATGCCGGGCAGGCCGGGCAAGGCTACGCCGGACACGTCGAGGCCGGGCGCTTCGAGGTGGGCCATATACCAGATACCGGGAAGGGAAAAGGCCAGGTGCATGTCGTTGGAGAGCAGCGGCTTGCCGGAACCGGTCCGGCTGCCGGCGAGCGCCCAAGCGTTAGAGCCGGGCTGCACTTCCGTGCCCGAGCGGACTGGAAACAGGAACTGGACTTTGGCGGCGTCGCCGTCGCGGAGCATGTCGTGCTTGAGCAGATCCTCGCGCCAGGAGGTGGTGAGGTCGCGGAACATGTTCAAGCAGATCAGCAGGCAATCGACCACGCTCCACGGACGTGGTTGGTAACGGGCGAGGGCGAATTCGACGGGCAGATCGGAGAGGTGGGTGGAGATGAAGGCGTTGACGCCGCGGGCATAGGCGGCGAAGGCGGCGCGGTCGCCGGGAGGAAGGGAGCGGTAGGCGTCTTCGGCGATGCGGCGCAGGCGCAGGCGGCGAGCTTCGCGGTCACTCTCGAGCGCGGCGGGGCCGAAGACTTCGGCAAGGTCGCCGGCGTTGAAACGCCGCAGAAGGTCCATCTGGAACAGGCGGTCCTGGGCGGTCACGTAACCCTGCGCCACCAGCGCATCTTCCAGGCTAGCGGCGCGAATGTGGGGAACGCCGAGCGGGTCGAAGGCCACTGATACCGATGCCTTGACGGGCGCCGCGATGGTTCCGGAATGCTGCGGCAGCGGCCGCCAGGCATACCAATACAACACGCCCGCCACACCAAGCACGCCCAGAAGCATGAGGAAATTCAGAGCGCGGACAACCCGCTCCCCGCGAGAGACCGCCGGTTGGGACGCGACTTGCAAACCTTCATGATAGCGGATCGAGGAATCGCGCCGGTCAACGCGGGCTTGCCTCGCCGCGGATGCGGTGGTATCCCTTGGAGAGATTCTCTATGCGCACGCTGGCATCCTACCGCGAAGCGTTCTCCGTGGCTGTGCGCTCCATGTGGTCCAGCAAGCTGCGCAGCTTCCTGACCCTGCTGGGCGTGATCCTGGCTACGACGACGCTGATCGTGGTGATGTCTCTGGTGCATGGCATGGATGTGTATGTGGCCAATCAGGTTTCCGACATGGGCCCGGACGGTTTCCAGGTGCAGCGCATTCCCCTGCTGGGCGATTTCGATCCCAAGAAAATGATCGAGCTCGACCGCCGCAATCCCCGGCTTACGGCCGAAGAATTTCAATACGTGAAGGGCCACACCACGCTGGTGCGCGAATTCGGCATGGAGGCATCGCGCAACGTCAGGGTGCAATACCGGGAGCAAAACGTGGAATCGGTGGAGCTGGACGGGGTGAGCTCGAACATCGCCGTGATCTCGTATGTCTCGGTTGCTTCCGGACGTTTCATTCTGGACGTGGACGACCAGCGCCATACGCTGGTGGCGTTCATCGGCGAGGACATCCGCTCGCGCTTCTTCGCTGATCGCGACCCCATCGGCAAGACCATCAAGATCGAGGGCGTGCCGTTCGAGGTGGTAGGAACCGCCGCCAAACGCGGATCGGTGTTTGGATTTTCGCGCGATAACTTCGTGATGATTCCGATCGGCACGTATTTCAAAATTTACGGCTCGCACAACGAGCTTCAATTCGCCGGGCTCGCGCTGAACCGCGACCGGCTCGGAGACGCCGAAGACGAAGTGAAGGTGCTGTTGCGGTCCTACCGGCGCCTGCGGCCGAACCAGGAGGATAATTTCGGCGAGCTCGCCTCGGCCTCGCTCGTGGAATTGTGGGACCGGCTCACTAAGGTGCTGGCCACCATGGCCGTGGGGATCGTTTCGGTGTTCATGGTGGTGGGCGGGGTGGTAATCATGAACATCATGCTGGCGGTGGTGACGGAGCGGACCTACGAAATCGGCATACGGAAGGCGGTGGGCGCGCGCCAGCAGGACATCATGCGCCAGTTTCTGATCGAATCTTCGCTGCTATCAGCCAGCGGCGGTATGGTGGGCGTACTGCTGGCGTGGATAGCGACCGTGCTGCTGCGGGCTGCCACGTCCCTCCCCATGGCCGTGCCGCCGGCGGCGGTGGTGGTGGGGGTGGGAGTGACGGCGCTGGTCGGTTTGTTCTTCGGCGTGTATCCGGCGCGGCGGGCATCGCAGCTCGACCCGATTCACGCGCTGAGGTGGGAGCGATGACGGCGTTCGAATTTCGCTCCGCTGCCGCCATGGCGCTGGCCGCAGTGCGCGAGCATAAGGCGCGCAGCCTGCTGACCGTGCTCGGGGTGATCATCGGCACTGGCGCGGTAATCGCGGTGGGCTCGATCATCACCGGTGTCAACGGCGCCATCACCGATATGGCCACCGCGTTCGGGCCGGAGACGATTTTCTCTTTCCAGTTCAACCTCGGCTTCCGCGGCAACATCCAGGCGGAAGAGTGGAAGCGAAAGAAATACACGTGGGAGCTGGGGCGGCAACTGGCCGATCGGTGCCCGTCGGTGGAATATGTCTCTCCGTACCTGTTCAGTCCGAACACGTTCGGCCAGGGCGGATGGATCGACCGCGCCAAGTTCAAGAACCGCGATCTTTATAATGTCGAAATTGCGGGGACCGAGGAGGGCTACGCGCAGGGCGGCGCGCAGAAAGTGCTGTGGGGCCGGTTCTTCACGGATGAAGAGAACCGGCATCACCGGCCGGTCGTGGTCATCGGCGAGCACGTGTACAAGGCGCTTTTCCAGGGCGGCGACCCGGTGGGCAAGTGGATCGAAGTGGACGGCCATCAACTGGAAGTTGTGGGGGTGATTGGCAATGCCGTCGGCTTCCCGGGCCAGGAGGACCGGCGCGTGCTGATGCCCTATTTCACCATGCACAAGATTTTTCCCACTGCCGACCAGATTATGTTCGTCATCGGAGCGCGCAAGGGGATGGTGGACAATGCGCTGGACGAGGTGCAATCGGCGCTGCGCTCGCTGCGCAAAACGCCGGCCAACAAGCCGGACGATTTCTGGATCTCCACCGGCAGCCAGATGCTGGACGATTTTCACCGCATCACGGCCACGGTAGCGATTGCGATGGTGGGGCTGAGCTCCATCGGGCTGCTGGTGGGCGGCATCGGCGTGATGAACATTATGCTGGTCTCGGTAACGGAGCGGACGCGCGAAATCGGGATTCGCAAGGCGGTGGGCGCGCGGCGGGCGGATATCGTAGTGCAGTTTCTGACCGAGGCCGTAGTGCTCACCGGAGCCGGCGGTTTTTTGGGGATGACGCTCGGGTGGTTGATTTCGATCATCTTCCGGCTGGTTTTCCCGAGCCTGCCGACTTCGGTGCCGATCTGGGCCGCAGCCCTTGGTGTGGGCGTGAGCGTGGGAGTCGGGCTGTTCTTCGGAACCTGGCCGGCATTGAAGGCCGCGCGGCTGGACCCGGTGGTAGCACTGCAATACGAGTGACGTAGGGCAGGTTGGGTGACCTGCGGCGGATTGGCAATCCGCCTGGCCGTCGAAGGCGGAAACCCATCAGCACACGGATGAACAAAGCGAAACGCGGATTTTGAAATTCCAGTTCTTCTGAATCAGGCTCTGGCGGGGATTCGTTTTACCAGCCGGCAGGGAATCCAGCGGCGTCCGGCGGATTGCCGATCCGACGCAGGCTACCAGCCTGCCCTACAAGCGCTTCGGTGCGCGCGATGGCATGCTCGGCCGCGGCCGATAGTGCGTCTCCGAATTCGAAGCTCGCTCCGCCCATGCGGATCAGCCAGGCCTCCGGCTGCGCGGCGTATGCAGTGCGGGCCAGACCGAGAAGACCGGCGGGAGTCGCGTGATGCTCGAAGGCGCGCGGCGCTGCAGCCTGCTCGATCCGTTCGATCTCGATTGTTCCCGGCGCGATCGCGGCGTCGGCATCGAGGAAGATCACCGTATGCGCCGCGGCCACCCGCTCCGCCAATTCAGGTACAAGCTGATGGACGGCCACAACATCGAATCCCTGGCGCGCCAGCCGTTCCGCGGCTATCGGGCCGGCGGCGTCGTCGCCTCGCAGGGGGTTGCCGTAGCCAATGACAAGCAGGCCCTCAGGCGCCACTGGAAACCTCGTCCAGCTTCTCACCCGCCGGTCCGAACAGCTCGATGCGCAGCGGCAGTAGGCCGCCGGCGTGGGTCGAACAGCTCAGGCAGGGGTCGTAGGCACGGATCACGGCGGAAACGCGGTTCAGCATGCCTTCTTCGATCCGCTCGCCCTTGACGAAATACCGGCTCACCTGGTCTACGCTGCGGCTCATGGCCATGTTGTTATGGCCGGTGGCCACGATCAGGTTGGCCCAGACCATGGCCCCGTGCTCATCGGTCCTGTAGTGGTGAATGAGCACGCCACGTGGCGCTTCGATCACGCCGACACCTTCCGACGCGTTCACTTCCGCCCGCGCGCGCACATGGCGGTCGAGGATGGCGGGCGTTTCCAACAGTTGTTGCAAGCGCTCCAGGGCGTAGATCGCTTCGATCAGGCGGGCGTAGTGGTAGTAGAACGAGCTTTCCACTACTGTGCCGCAGCGCTCACGATATTCGCCCAGCTCGCGGTCGGCTTCCGGCGTGCCGCAGCGGGCGGCCACGTTGAGGCGTGCCAGGGGACCCACGCGGTAGATTCCATCGGGATATCCGAGCGGCTTGTAGTAGGGCGCTTTCAAGTAGGAATCGGCGAGCGCTGCCTCGCCGATCCAATCGGCGTATTCGGCAGGATCGACGTCCGCCGCGGTGATGCCGTTGGGGGATTGGAAGCGCAGGCGGCCGTCATAGAGCCGCAGTTCGCCAGCCGGACCCACGAGGCCGGCATACATGGACGGCAGTTTGCCGAAGTTTTCGATTTCCGCGCGGAAACCGTCCAGGATGGTTTTGAAAAGATCCAGCGTGCGCCAGGCAATGGCGCGGGCTTCGGGGATCTCCCTCAAGATGGCATCGCGCGTGGCGGAATCCAGGGACGCGGCGACGCCGCCGGGCACGATTCCCGGCGGATGGATGCGCTCGCCGGCGAGCCGCTCGATGACGCGCTGTCCGAACTTGCGCAGCTCGATGCCTTCCCGCACCACCTCCGGATGCTCCGCTGCCAGCCCGAGCACGTTGCGTTTGGCGGGATCCGCATCCATGCCCAGCAGCAGGTCCGGCGCGGAAAGGTGGAAGAAGCTGAGCGCGTGCGACTGCACGAACTGCGCGCAATGAATGGCTTCGCGCAGCAGAGCGGCGGCGGGCGGGATGCGCACCGCCATGATGGCGTCGCAAGCCTTGGCCGAAGCTAGCATGTGGCTCACCGGGCAGATGCCGCAGATGCGCGCCGTGATGGCCGGCATTTCGTAGAATGGCCGGCCCTCGGTGAATTTTTCGAAGCCGCGCACCTGGGTCACATGAAATTGCGTGCGCGCCACCTGGCCGTCTTCGCCCAGGTGGATAGTAATGCGGGCGTGTCCTTCAATGCGGCTGACGGGATCGATGGTGATTCTTCGCATACGCGGCCTCCTATCCGAATTTCACTTCCGCCAGCTTGGGCGTGCGCTTATCCAAGAGGTCGATAAGAGCAGCCAGGATGAGCTTGGGCGGCGGCGGACAGCCGGGCAGGTGCACATCCACCTTGACGAATTCGTGCAGCGGCCGAGCCTGGGGCGCCAGTTCCGGAACGCCATCGTGAGGGATGCCGCGATTGGCTTCCGCGCCTTCCACGTAGACCCGCTCGAGCAGTGCCGGCACCGGTACAGTGTTGCGCATCGCCGGGACGTTGCCGGTGGTGGCGCAATCGCCTAATGCGACCAGGAGCCGGCTACGCGTCCGCGCGGTGCGCAGGCGATGCACGTCCTCCAGCGATGAGACAGCGCCCTCCACCAGCGCCACGTCCACGCCCTCGGGGAAAGCCGATGCGTCTACCAGCGGCGAATAGACCAGCTCGATCCGCGGCGCCAGCGCCAGCAGGCCTTCATCCAGGTCGAGCAGCGACATATGGCAGCCGGAGCAGCCGTCCAGCCACATGGTGGCCAGCTTGATTTTGCTCATCTCTGCGCTCCCTTGTGCGCCGCCGCCAGCGCCACGGCCTCGGTGCGCTTGGTCATCTCCTCCACCGCGCGGCCCTTTTCGGCCAGCGCTCCGGTAGGACAGGCAGCTACGCACTTGCCGCAATGCGTGCAGCTCGCCGCCTCCGCCCACGGCTGATCCAGCTCCGAAACGATGCGCGAATTGACGCCTCGTCCCATCATGTCCCAGACGTGCACGCCTTCGACGTCCGCGCACACGCGTACGCAGCGCGAGCACAAGATGCAGCGGTTGTGGTCGAGCACGTAGCGCTCCTGCGACAGGTCCACCGCCAGTTTTGGATAGCGGTAGGGGAAACGCACGCTGGTGACGCCTAGCGACGTCGCCAGCGCCTGCAGCTCACAGTGGCCGTTGGAAACACAGACCGCACAGACGTGGTTGCGCTCGGCCAGCAGCAACTCCACGATCATGCGGCGGTAGGCCTCGAGGCGCGGCGAATGGATGACTACGGAAAGGCCGTCCTGCACCGGCGTGGTACAGGCCGGGGCCAGCCGTCCGCTGCCTCCCACCTCCACGACGCAGAGGCGGCAGGCGCCGACGTCGTCCAGCCCGTCCAGGTGGCAGAGGGTCGGAATGACGCGGCCTGCGTCGCGCGCGGCCTCCAGAATCGTTTTGCCTTCGCGCGTTGGCGTCAGCTCGCCTTCGATGCGAATCGAAATCGACTTGGTTTTCTGGATCATTTACATTCACCTGTCGGAGCCGCAACCGTAAGGGAGCGGTACCACGGGCCTGCCGCTTCCTCACGGTCGCGGCTCTGTTTCGGGCCTTGTGGACGTGACAAGTTGAACGCTTGCCCGAGGGCGGCTCGGTTCGAACGGGCAAACATCTTCACCCCCGCAGATCGCAGCGCAGGCATCTGCCGCACTCCTCCCGCGCCTGGGCCGGGGTCAGCCCGAGCACCACTTCCTCGCTGCTTAGGACGCGCACTGCCGGCGCCATCTCGGCGGAATGCTGTCGCGGCGCCGGGCTCTGGGTCTTGGGCGGCGTCCGGCTGTACTCGAACCCATTGAAGAGCTGCGCGAAGCGTTTCACGCCCATCAGCCGCTCGTCGATTTTGCGCGCCGCCTTCTTCCCATATCCCATGGCGTTGGAAACGTTGGAGGCGCCGGTGATGACGTCGCCGCCCGCATAGAACTTCGGCCGGCTGGTTTCGAGCGAATACCGGTCCACGACGAAGGTGCCGGTCTCCGCCAGCGTCAGACCGGACGCGCGGACAAAATCGAGGTCTATCGTTTCCCCCACGGCCAGCACCACAGTGTCGCAATCGAAGCGGCGGACTTCGCCGGTGGATACCGGTTTGCGGCGGCCGGAGTGGTCATACTCGCCCAGCCGCGTTTTCTCGACTTCGATGCCCTTCACGTTGCCGTGCAAATCGCCGAGGATGCGGTGAGGCGCGGCCAGGAACTGCATTTTCACGCCTTCCTTTTCCGCCGCGTCCACTTCCTCCTTGATGGCGGGCATGTCCTTGCGCTCACGGCGATACAGGATGGTGGCTTCCGCGCCCAGACGCACGGCCGTGCGGGCGGAATCGATGGCCGCGTTGCCTCCGCCGATCACCACTACGCGCCGCCCCGCGCCTCCCATTTCTCCGGATGCAATACGTTCCAGGAACGGCAGCGCCGGCATCACGCCCTTGAGCTCCGTCCCCGGCAGGTAGACCCACGATTCCTTCCACGTGCCGATGGAGAGGAAGACGGCGTCGAACTGCTCGTCCAGCTCATTCAGCGTGATCGCCTGGCCCACGGCCGATTCGAAACGGAAGTCCACGCCCACGCGGCGGATCAGCTCTACCTCCCGCGACAGCACGTGCTTGGGCAGCCGGTATTCCGGAATGGCGTAGCGCAGCATGCCGCCGGCCTCGGCGTGGCTTTCGAAAACCGTGACCTCGTGGCCGAGAAGGGCCAGGTAAAACGCGCAGGTCAGCCCGCTCGGTCCGCCTCCCACGACGGCGATTTGCTTACCGGTGGGGGGCAATCGGCGAGCTACCAGCCGCTCGGCCAGCTCGTCGAAATCGCTCGAAAGCAGCACGGAATCTGCGATAAAGCGGTGGACTTCCCGCATATTCACCGGCGCGTCGATGGTTTGGCGCCGGCAGCGGTTGTCGCACGGATGCTGGCACACGCGGCCGGTGGAGGCGGGCAGCGGATTGTCCAGAACCACGGATTCGAAGGCTTCCGCCGTTCGCCCCTCCTCCAGCAGATTGAGGAATCGCGGTATGTTCATGTGCAGCGGGCAGGAGTTTTCACAGGGCGAAAGCGCCAGGGCGTCGCACACGCCCGCCCGGCAGCGCCGCGCGATGAGGTGGTCATCGAACTCGTGGCGGAAGTGGCGCATGGTGGTCAGCACGGGATTGGGCGCGCTTTGGCCGAGGCCGCACAGCGAGGTGTCGCGGATCATGCGGCCCAACTCGTCCAGCAGGTCGAGCTGCTCCGCCGATCCTACTCCGCGCGACAGACCGTTCAAAATCTGCAGCGCCTGGTCCAGCCCGGCACGGCAGGGCACGCACTTGCCGCACGATTCCGAATGGGTGAACTCGACGAAGAAACGCGCGATGTCCACCATGCAGTTGTCTTCGTCCATCACCACCATGCCGCCCGAGCCCATAATCGAGCCGAGCTGCGCCAGGGTTTCGTAATCCACCGGCGTATCGAAGAGGTCGTGCGGGATGCAGCCGCCGGAAGGACCGCCGGTCTGTACCGCCTTCACGGTGCGGTCCTTCAGCGCTCCACCGCCAACGTCGTAGACGAATCGGGAAAGCGGCGTGCCCAACGGCATCTCGACCAGGCCAGTGTTGACCACCTTCCCCACCAGCGAAAAAACCTTCGTACCGGCGCTCTTGGTGCTGCCGGTTTCCGTGAACCAGGCGGGCCCTTTCAGCACGATGGGCGCGACGTTGTACCAGGTTTCGACGTTATTGATATTGGTCGGCTTGCCGACGAGCCCCTTCTGCGCCGGAAATGGCGGCCGCGGCCGCGGCCTTCCGGCGAAACCTTCCAGGGAGGCTATGAGGGCGGTTTCCTCGCCGCATACAAACGCGCCCGCGCCCTCCACGAGCTCGATATCGAAGTGGAACGGCCGGCCGAGAATGTGGGAGCCAAGCACGCCGTAGTCCCGCGCCTGTTCGAGTGCGGTCTCCAGCCGGTGTACAGCCAACGGATATTCCGCGCGCACGTAGATGATGCCGTGCGCCGCGCCGGTCACATAGCCGGCGATGATCATGCCCTCGATGAGCGCGTGCGGATCGCTTTCGATCTCGTTGCGGTTCATGAAGGCGCCGGGATCGCCCTCGTCGGCATTGCAGATGATGTACTTCGGGGTGCCAGCGGCCTTGGAAAGAAATTCCCATTTCAGGCCGGTCGAATACCCCGCACCGCCGCGGCCTCGCAGCTTGGCCGCCTTGATCTGCTCGATGACCTGGTCCGGCTTGCCGTCGATCAGCACCTTATATAAGGCCTGGTAGCCGCCGACGGCGATGTACTCATCGATATCGTCCGGGGCGATCAAACCGCAGTTGCGCAGGACGATGCGCTTCTGGCCGGCGAAGAACGGAATTTCGGACCAGAGCGGCAGCTCCGGAAAGCCGCTCCCGTAGCGGAGATGAGCCGTGAGATGGTCCCATTCGTCGATGCGGCACCAGGCCAGGTCGGGCGGGACGATCGCCTGGTTTACGGCCGCCAGGATGCGCTCCGCATCGGATGCCTGCACGCGCCGGAGCATCACCAGCGGCCGGCCCGGAATCCACACGTTCACCAGCGCTTCCTGGGAGCAGGCGCCGAAGCACCCGGTGGAAACCAGGCGGATATCCATGCCGTCGCGCTCGATGGCATCGCCGAGAGCGTGGTGGACGGCCTCCGCCCCGTTACCGCGGCCGCATGTCCCCATGCCCACCGCGATGCGTGGCACAGGCGGCAGCAGCTTGGCCAACCCGGCTTCCCGCACCGCATTGAATGCGCCGATATCTTCGATGCGTGTCATGACCGATGCTCCTCCGCCAGCGCGTTCACCTCCCGGGCGAGCGCACCCTCGTTCATGTGGCCGCAGATGCGGTGATCGAGCTCCACTACAGGCGCGAGCGCGCACTGTCCAAAGCAAGCCACGGTGCGGATAGTGAACTTGCCATCGGGTGTGGTGAGCAGCAGCTTGTCGGCGCCGCCATCGGAGTTGTCTGCCAGGCCCAGTTCCAGCCGGATGCTCTCCAGCAGGCCGCGCGAACCGCGCGCGTGACAGGCCGTGCCGCGGCAGATGCAGATCGTGTGATCGCCCTGCGGAAGCAGGTTGAACAGCGCATAAAACGTGACCACGCTGAAGATCTGCGCCACCGGCAGGTTAGTCTTGGCCGCGATATACTGCAGCTCGTCCGCGCACAGGTATTTACGGGGGTTACGCTCCTGCACGCTTTCCAGAATTCCCAGGAGGGCGCCCGGCCGCCCCTGGTATCGGGCCACGACTTCGTCGATGTACCCGAAGTCCTTCGATGCGCCGCTCATAACTATATTTTAATGTATTTTAGGATCTTAAAATCTGTTTTACAGATGTACTACACCGGCTTACGGCCGGGCGGGCGTCTACAATGACCAGCCTGTCCGGTAATCCGGCTTCAGCAATGCCGTGGCCGCGCTGTTGTTCGGGAAACACATTTCTTGCGCGTCCCACTCGAGGAATTTGCCTGTGCGCTGCGCTATCACGCCCAGGAGTGCGATTTCGGTGAGGGGCGCGGCGAATTCGAAGTTGCAGTTGGCCGGGGCGCCGCCTTTGCACGCGTTCACCCACTCCATGTAGTGGTCTTTGGTACGGGGAAGCGTTTTGGGCGGTGCGGCCAGTTCCTTCTCCTGGCCGGCGGAAAGGAAATGGATGCCGCCGGTGAAGGCGCTCCAAAGTGTGCCCTTTTCACCGATGAACAGCAGGCCGTCGCCGCCGAGTTCGCGATCCGGCGCCATCTCCACCGGGCGAGGCGGGCGTAAGCCGCCTTCATACCACGTCATGCGGACAGGAGGCTGATCGCCGCGCGCGGGGAAATCCCACGTCACCATGGACGAGCTGGCGAACGTCTCCGGAAAGCTGCCGCGCCTGGACCGTGTCCAATTCGGATCGGGCTGCTCGCCCTTGTGGAGGGGCTCGCGGATCACGGTAGAGGACGCGCTCACGCTCGCCGGTGCGCCCAAATGCAGGGCCTTGACGATGATGTGAAATGCGTGGCAAGCCATATCACCTAAGCCGCCGGTGCCGAAATCGTACCAGCCGCGGAAATTGAAGGGGTGATAGAGCGGATGGTAAGGCCGCTCCGGCGCCGGCCCCAGCCACATGTCCCAATCCAGCGCCGCCGGCACTTTGATTTTTTCGGCCGGCCGCACCAGACCTTGCGGCCAGACCGGCCGGTCCGTCCATACGTGCACTTCCCTAACTTTGCCGATGGCATCCGATTTCACCCATTCCTCTGTGGTCACCGCGGGGTCGCTCGAGCAGGACTGCACGCTCATCTGCGTGGCTACCTTCTTCTCCCGGGCTGCTTTGGCGAGCGCGCGCGCCTCGAACACCGTGCGCGTCATCGGCTTGGCCACGTACACGCCCTTTCCGAGCGCGATGGCAGCCGACGCCACGACGGCGTGGCTGTGGTCGGGCGTGCCTACGATGACCGCATCGATGCCTTTTTCCTTCTCCAGCATCACGCGATAATCCTTGTAAATTGTGGCCCCGGGATATGTCTTGAAGACGGGAGCGGCGTAGACGTGATCGACATCGGCGATGGCGACGATATTCTGGCTGGCACAGCCTTTGACGTAATTCTGCCCCATTCCGCCCACGCCGACGGCGGCGATGTTGAGCTTATCGCTGGGCGCGGTGAATCCCGCGCCGAGGACGTGGCGCGGGACGATGGTGATAGCGGCCGCGGTGGCGGGGAGGAAGCCGCGGCGGGTCAAACCGGTATTCTGGTCTGCCATAGCATCCTCCTTATAACTCCATGCCCGTCCGATGTCTATCGGGCCGGCATGCGCCGGGGGCATGCAGAAGGATCGCCCCGGCCCCGCGGCCGGGCGCTACACATTCAACGTTTTCAGATACGCGACGCTCTGGACCGTGAGCTCCCACGGCAGCTCGACGAAATAATTGGTAAGCCCGCCGGTTTTGGCAGCAGTGAAAATGGCTTTCCAGTCCAGGCTGTCGTGCCCGACGGCCAATTGGCGCGAATCGCCACCGCGCCCGCCGCGGGCCGGGCCACCCGCTGGACCGCCCGCCGGTCTGGGACCACCGCCGTGGCTGGCCGCTTCATCGGCAGCGGTGCCGCTCGAGCGGGGCACCGGCAGGGGCGCGTTCAGGTCCACGCCCTGGCAGTGCATGGAAACGATGCGTCCGGGATACTTCTGGAAGTACATGATCGGATCGCCCACGATCCGCATGGCGGACATCTGGAACTGCATCTTGACCAGGTTGGGATCGAGGAGGCCCAGTAGTACCTGGTATGTCAGGCGGCCGTCTTCCAGTTTCGACAGTTCGAAACCCTCGTCGTGCAGCGTCTGCAACATACCGGCCTTGCGGGAAACTTCCGCTATCTTGTTGTACTCGTCCGCGGAGCGCTTGATTACGTCGAGCGTGGTGATCCCGTTGACTGCCTTGCCATTGAGCGTGGAAGTGCTGGCCTGCGTGGCGCCAATCTGGAGGCCCCATTCGAGCGCCTTTTCCTGGTTGGCGCGCAGCTCCCTCATGGTGAAGTGAATGCTCGGGCACTTCATACCGTGGTCGTCCAGGATCTTCCTTGTCTGCTTGCCGTCGGCCAGCGGGGCGGAATCGGGATAGTCGGGCGAATCGAGCTCTACCTGGCCGATGCCGATTTCCTTCATGTCGCGCAGCAGTCCGGCGAAATCGCCTTCCCGGATGCGCTGGCGGTGGGGATAGACCTGGCTGCCGATGGGCATGCCGAGCGGGTCGGCCTTGGCTTCGCGCAGCGTGGCTAGCGTCTCCGCCGCCAACGCGGCGCCGGCCGTCCGGTTCAGAAATTGTCTTCTAGAAATCACAGACGTTCACACTCCTTCCACGAATCGGCCTGAGGCACGCCGATCAGTGGAAGCTATTCTATCCCAACTTTTTGACGGCCGGTCCGGCGGCGGATGGTCGCGTTACCGACCAGCGGGCGGGCCCAGAGCGATACGGAAAGCACCCATCCCATGCTGAGGTAGAGCAGGCACATGCCAAGGCGGAGACCGGCCGCATCGGCGAGCGCGCCAATCAGTTCCGGCCACACCGCGCCGCCTGCGATGGCGGCGCAGAAGATGCCGGAAAGCGGGCCGTGGTGCTCGGAAACCGAGTTCAGGGCGAGTGAAATAATGATGGGCCACATCACCGAAGCGAACAGGCCGATGGCGGGAAAGGCGAGGCGCGAGACCGCCGCACCATCGAACAGGGCCGCGGTGAGGGAGGCAAGGGCGACAGCGGAAAATGCAAACAACACGCCGCGGCTATCGAACAGCTTCAACAGCAACATGCCGGCGAAACAGCCGGCCACCATGGCGCCCCAAAACCAGGCCACGGCCGCCGCGCCCACCGTGTGAGGGTCGTAACCGTGGTAGCGGCGGAGGAATTCGGACATCCAGTTGGCGACGCCCTGCTCGGTGCCGACGTAAAGGAAAACGCTCGCGAAATACAGCAGGACGACCGGCCGGCGGAGCAAGTCGCGATACATCGAAAGCGTGCCCGCCCGTTCGCCCTCGGTGCGCTCGACGCGCGGGAACCGGCTGAGCACCACCACTGCGGCCATCGCCAGCGAGATGGCTGCGAACAGCCAGTAGAGCGCCACCCAGGGCATGGCGGCCGGGGCGAGATGGACGAGCGCGCGCAGCCAGGCGGATGCGCCGCCGCGTCCGGGTGTTTCCACCACGGCCGTATACAGAAACGGGCTAAGGAACGAGGCCGCGCAGAAGATCAACTGCGCCAGCGTGGAGTTATAGGCGAAGTGCTCTTCACCTCCGGCCACGCGCAGCAGCGGATTGATCACCACCTGCAGCGCGGCGAAACTGCCCCCGATGGCGAACAGCGTAGCAACGGCCACGGTATATGTGGGAAACGCGGCGAACAGGAGCGAACCGGCGAACGAGAGTACAAGGCACGCTGTCATGGTCTGCTTCTCGCCCGCGCGCTCGGCGGCAAAGCCGGCGGGAATCGACAACAAGCCGTAAGCGGCGAAGAGGCTGAAGGGCAAAAAAGCCGCGGCCGCCAGGCTGAGGTGAAAGCCGGTGATGATATCGGGAATCAGAGGACCGAAGATGTTGGTGATGAGGGAAATTACGAAGAAGGTGAAGAACACCAGCCAAACCATGTAAACGCTGCGTTGGCCGGAACCTGGTTGCACCGCGGAACTACTCAACCGTGGTCACCTTGGTGGCGTGGGAAAAGCGACCGGCTTCGAAACCCTTGCGGGCCGCCAGAGCCAGGGTCAGCATCTCGACCGGGAGAATTTCCAGAATCGGCAGCAGCGGTGCGGGAACATCGGGCAGCTTCAGCGCCGCAGCCGCGGCATCGGCCCCGACAGCCATGACGGTTGCGCCGACTTTGCGGAGATCGTCGCAGAGCCGCCGGGTCAGATCGAGCAGTTTGCCGTCGCCGCCGAAAACCATCACCACGGTGCCCGGCCCAGCCGTCTCCAGCGGCCCATGGCGGAAGGCGGCGCTGCTCATGCCCTCGGCCGCGGTGTGGGTGGATTCTTTCAGGATGAGCCCGCCGGTGAGGACGGCGGCGAGCGAGGCGCCGCGGCCGACGAGGAAAAGTTTGGTCAGGTTGGCCGTGTCCGTCAGGCGGGCGAGTTGATCGACATGTCCTCGCCAGTCTTCCAGATATTGCGCGGCGGCGCCGGCTGATCGCGCCAGTTCTGCGCGGCAGGCGCCCGCATCTCCTCCCGAAAGGACCGTACCCAGGAGGCGGAGCGCGGCCAGCGCCGCGACGTAAGTTTTGCAGGAAACCGAGAACTCCTCGCCGGCGTGGCTCATGAGCACCGCGTCGGCCTGGGAGTCGAGCGGGCTTCCGGGCGTATTGGTTACCCCGATGATCGCCGCGCTGCCGGGCTTTTCCCGCAGCAGGCGGACGATTTCCGCGCTGCGCCCGGATTGCGAAACGGCCACGATCAGCGCGCCCTCCAGCAGCCGCGGCAGCGAATGGAGGAGCTCGGCGGTTTCGACGAGGTACGGCGCACCTCTGGCGGCCGTCAGTTCGATCTGCAGTGGATGCAAGGCGTAGAGCGACGATCCCATGCCGGTGAGGATCACGCGGGCAAACGAACCGCTCCGCCACTTACCGGCGAGCATCTCCAGCCTGGGATCGATTTCCATCCGATCCAGGGTCGCGGAAATCGCCCGCGGCTGATCCAGAATATCGGCGAGATACGCGCCTTCGATGACGTTCATGCGAAGACGGCTCCGGTTTTCCGCTGGCGGCTGTGCCAGACTTCGGCGGCGCCGATCAGGCCGACATCCGCCCCGAGCGTGGAGACGGCCACGTGAGTTCGCTCGTACGGCACCAGGCGGCAATTATCGCGAATGGTCCCGGCGACCGTGTCCAGAAACAGATCCGCGCTGCGCATCACGCTGCCGCCCAGCACGATCGCGTCCGGCACGAAGATATTGACGAGGTTGGCGAGGCCGAGGCCAAGAAAGAAAGCACCGCGCTCGACGGCGCGGCTGGCCCATTCGTCGCCAGCCCTGGCGCGTTCGCAGATCTGGTGTGTGTCGAGCCCGGCTTCCGCACCGCCAGGAGCGTGGACGCGAAACCAATTGGAGATGCCGGGGCCCGCGGCCAGTGCCTCCCAGCAGCCGCGCGCGCCGCAGTCGCATACTGGTCCGGATGCATCCACTACCTGATGGCCGATTTCCGGATGCGCGCCACCGGCTCCGCGATACACCGTTCCGTCAAGGACAATGCCTACTCCGATGCCGGTACCGACGGTCACGAAAAGGACACGGGCATGGTTCCGCGCTGCCCCCCAGACGGCCTCCGCCAAGGCTCCGGCGTCGGCGTCATTCTCCACGGCGGCGCCCACCCCGAAACGTTGCGAGAGAACGAGCACCGGGTTGGAGTCCTCCCACTGGGGGAAGAAGGGGACGTTGCCGAATGCGCCGGTTACGGGATCGACCGGTCCCGTGGAGCCGATGCCGATCCCGTCGAGGCTGCATCCGGTTTCGGCCAGCAGACGCGCGAGCAAGGCGGCGACGCCCTCCATGGCGGTCTCGAAGCTGCCTTCTGCGCCGGTGGGCATTACGGCCCGGGCGGCTACCCGGCCACTCTCGTCCACCAGCCCGACCGCGATTTTGGTGCCTCCAATATCAACGGCGCCGGTCATCATCCCTGGGGCATGCCGCCGGCAAGTGAAGCGGATCGGCGAGAATCTTGCGCGGTCATTGGCTTCCTTTCTTCCAGTGCGTGATCGATCCGGACGGGTAGGCCGCCCGAAAAGGCCCGACTATGATATCGCGATTAGGGCGGCTTCATACAGTCGGGAACGCCGCTTTGGCCCGCGCGCCGGTGATGATGAGGCGGCTGATCAGCCGGCTGACGTAGCCCTGGAGCCGGCGGGCCCCCCTCCATGTTATAAGGGAGAGTGACGTCTGGAATCCGGGCGCGGACGCACTTTCTATCCGCGGGGAAACACTAAAATCTCATGGAACCTACCGCCGATATCGCTCTCATTGGTCTGGCCGTGATGGGCCAAAACCTGATCCTGAATATGAACGACCACGGCTACCGCGTGGTGGCATTCAACCGCACGGTCTCCAAGGTGGACGAGTTTCTGAACGACGCCGCCAAGGGCCGCAAGACGATCATCGGAGCGCATTCCGTCGAGGAGATGGCGGCGCTGCTGAAGCGCCCGCGCAAGGTCATGTTGATGGTGAAGGCGGGCCCTGCCGTTGATGATTTCATCGAGGCGCTGCTGCCGCACCTGGAGCCGGGCGACTTGATCATCGACGGCGGCAACTCGCATTTCCCCGATACGATTCGCCGGACAAAGTACCTGGAGAGCAAGGGGCTGCTCTACGTGGGCACGGGTGTTTCGGGCGGCGAAGAAGGCGCGCGCTTCGGTCCCTCCATGATGCCGGGCGGCAGCCCGAAGGCGTGGCCGCTGGTGAAGGATATCTTCCAGGCGATCTGCGCCAAGACGCCGGACGGCGCGCCCTGCTGCGACTGGATGGGCGAGGACGGCGCCGGCCACTACGTCAAGATGGTGCACAACGGCATCGAGTACGGCGACATGCAGCTCATTTGCGAGGCCTACCAGCTCTTGAAAGAGGGCCTGGGCATGAGCAACGAGGAGATGCACGAAGTTTTCGCCGAGTGGAACAAGGGCGAGCTCGACAGCTATTTGATCGAAATCACGCGCGACATTCTGGCCTATAAGGACGAGAAGGGCGAATTCGTTCTGGACAAGATCCTGGATACCGCCGGCCAGAAGGGCACGGGTAAATGGACCAGCGTCAACGCGCTCGATCTCGGCATGCCGGTGACGCTGATCAGCGAAGCGGTATTCGCGCGCTGCCTGAGCGCCATGAAGGAAGCACGTGTGGAAGCTTCGAAGATTCTGAAGGGACCGAAGTTCCACTTCGATGGCGACCGCAAAGCCTTCGTGGAGGACATCCGGCAGGCGCTGCTGGCTTCCAAAATCGTCTCCTACGCGCAGGGATTCATGCTGTTGCGGGAGGCGGCCAAGGAATTCCACTGGAATCTGAATTACGGCGGCATCGCGCTCGTATGGCGCGCCGGATGCATCATCCGCTCCGCCTTCCTGGGCAAAATCAAGGAAGCGTTCGACCGCAGTCCGAACCTCGGCAATCTGCTGCTGGACGATTATTTCAACGGCGTGATCGAGCGCTGCCAGAATTCGTGGCGGCGCGTGGTGGCGCGTGCTGTGGAATCGGGCGTGCCGGTTCCGGCTTTTACCACCGCGCTGGCATTCTATGACGGCTACCGCAGCGAACGCCTTCCCGCCAACCTGCTGCAGGCGCAGCGCGATTACTTTGGAGCCCACACCTACGAGCGGGTCGATCAGCCGCGCGGCAAATTCTTCCATACCAACTGGACGGGGAAGGGCGGCAACGTGAGCGCGGGGACCTATACGGTTTGAAACTCACCACGGAGACACGGAGGAAAACGAATTCAGAAGTCAGGAGTCAGAAGGTTGGGGACGATGGGTTGGGCCGCAAGCCGGGATTCTGACTTCTGTCTCGTGACTTCCTTCTTTTTTCTCCGAGTCTCCGTACCGCTGTGGTGAAATCAGGAGAGAGATGAGCACTGGTTTGAAGATTCCGAAAGAAGGGGCTCTGGACTTCGTTTCCGTGGGGGCGCTGATCCACCGCCTGGACCCCGGCATCATCCCGTTTCGCAAGGCGACCGAATGCCTGATTCACGTGAGCGGCGGCGAATACAACTGCGCCGCCAATCTGGCCAACTGCTTCGGAATGAAGACGGGCATTGCCACCGCGATGGCGGATTACCCGATCGGCGACCTGATCGCCGAGCGCGTCCGCGCCATGGGCGTGCAACCGTTCTATAAGCACTTCAAACACGACGGCGTGCAGGGGCCGAACATGGCGACGGTCTACAGCGATCGCGGCTTTGGCGTGCGCGCGCCGGTGGTGTTTTACAACCGCGCCAACGAAGCTGCGGGGCAGCTCAAACGGGGCGATTTCGACTGGAAGAAAATCTTCGCGGGCGGCGTGCGCTGGTTCCATAGCGGCGGCATTTTTGCCGCGCTCTCTCCGACCACGTCCGACGTCATCATTGAGGGCATGGAAGCGGCCAAGGCGGCGGGAGCGGTGGTTTCCTTCGATCTGAATTACCGCGCCAAGCTGTGGGGTATTTGGGGCGGCGAGCAGCGGGCGGCGGAGGTGCTGGACCGGATTGTGCGGAACGTTGACGTGCTGGTGGGCAACGAAGAGGATTTGCAGAAAGGGCTCGGCATTCCAGGGCAGGATGTCGGCACGACCTCCAAGCTGGACCCGAGCGCGTTTTTTGCCATGATCGGCCAGGTGACGAAAAAGCACCCGCAAGTGAAAGTGGTAGCGACGACGCTGCGCGAAGTCCATTCCACTAACCGGCATAGCTGGAGCGCCGTAGCGTGGATCGACGGGCAGACGTACCAGGCGCCTACCGCCGAGCTGGATGTCTACGATCGGGTGGGCGGCGGCGACGGCTTCGCGGCGGGCTTCTTCTATGGGCTGATGAGCGGCGAAACGCCGGATCAGGCGGTGCGGCTCGGATGGGCGCACGGTGCGCTTTTGACGACGTTCCCCGGCGACACGACTATGGCTAGTTTGGATCAGGTGCGCGCGTTTGCCAAGGGCGGCTCCGCTCGCATTCAGCGATAATTGTTCTTTCGGACTATGGATATCACCCCCCGGCTCGCCTCAATCAAGCTGCTGCTGATGGACGTGGACGGCGTCCTCACCAACGGCCGGCTGTACAACGTTCCCGACGCGGAAGGCAAAATGGTAGAGACCAAAGGTTTCGACTCTCAGGACGGGATCGGGCTGCAGTGGCTCAACTGGCACGGCATCCGCACCGGCGTGATCAGCGGGCGGCTTTCGCCTGCCACTGCCGAACGCGCGCGGCAGACCAAGATGGCGTTCGTCTATCAGGGCCACATCGAGAAAATCCCCATTCTTGAAGAGATCATGGGCAAGGCAGGCGTGGACAAAGAGGAAGTGGCGTATATCGGCGATGATTTCACGGATATCGTGATCATGCACCGCGTAGGTGTAGCCATTGCCACGGCTAATGCCCGCGCCGAAGTGAAGCGCGAAGCCCACTACGTGACGCAGGCCGCAGGTGGAGAAGGCGCCGTGCGCGAAGTGGTGGAAATGCTGCTCAAAGCCCAGGGTAAGTGGGAAGAAATTCTGAAGCACTACGAGATCGGAGCGGACTAACCGTCCTCCTTCAGCGAGGCCGGGCGGGCTTCTGCCCGTCTACATCATCGTGCGGCCAGGTCTTCCAGGAAGATGCGCCGGGCTTCGCGATATTCTTCCGGCTGCATGGGGCCGAGGCTCGCCCACTGCTCGGCGGCGGCGCGCTCTTCGGTGAAGATCGTCTTCAGCGTTTGGAAGGCGGTGACGCAAGCCTCCACCAGGTCCGATCCGTAGGCCGGGGCGCCATCGATCAACTGGTTGACGCGCGCGAGAATTTCCTCGGCGGAGGCGATGCGCAGGGCAGCGTTCTCCACGATGCCGGGGCGCTGCGAGAGGCTGAGGTGAGGGCCGAACGTTCCCACCAGTGAATTCCAGCGGTCCAGCACGATGAGGGCCCCGTAGCGGTGGGTATCGAGGTCCATTTCGTAAGCGAAAGCGTCGCCCTTCGCGCGGCCTTCCAGGCGGCGGAGGGCGATGACCGCGGAATGCAGCTCGCCAAACAGGGAATCCATGAAGGCCGCCGTGCAGCCGAGGAATTGATGCTCCGAAATGCTGGGTAATCGGGTTATGCGCACGGCCCTTTACGCCATGTGGTCGCCGAGAGCCCGCTCCACTTCCTGAGGGTCGAGCCGCTCGCCGTTGTTGAGGCGGTCGAGAATCGAGCGGATGATTTCCTTGGCCTCGTCCTTGCGGAAATTCTTGATGAAGCCGTCAAAGTAATGCTCGCCGGCCAGGGCGTGGTTGATTTCGCTTTCTTTGTTGTGGTCTTGCAACTCGGTGAAATAGACCACGCGGTAACGGCCGGTATACTCGGTTTCCCGGTAAATCTCGAACATTACCTTGTCGGACTCGAACAGCATAGATTCGAGGGTAGCACAGGCCCTAATGCATGGCAGAAGCGACGATCCAGCAGATGCCGAGGGCGACGGCTCCGGCGAAGATGGCGGCCGCGACGTTGCGTTCCTGGACGATCTCTCGCCACAAATTGAACGGCGCGGCTTTGGCCAGCAGGGCGAAGGCGGCCGCGAACACGGCCACTCCGAGCGCGGCGAAGATGAGCGCGTTCAGCAAGGGCACGTCAGTCACCTTTTCTGTGTATCACAAGGCGGAGTCAAACGAGAATCGAGAGTAGAAGCCAATTGACTAACAAAGACGTACCGTCGAACGAAATATGGCCGTCCGCACGCGAAGTGCGTTACCATTTTAGACCGGCCACCCGGTGCAGTGACCGATGCATGAACGGCCGGCCGTTTGCCTGGACCGGCTCCCGTTTGGGCCCCAATCAAAACTGCTTTAGCGGAGGATTTTGATGAACAAGAGAAGAAACTTTCTGAAATCCGCGGGTCCGCTCCTGGGCGGGACCGCCTTTGCCGCCATGGCTTCCGGGGAAGCCCCCAGCAGGAGCCGCGTCGCCGGAGGCATACGTCTCGGCAATCTGTATTTCGCCGGTGGCATCACCGGCATCAACCCGAAGCACCGGGAGGACCCCAGCGTCTCGCCTGGCGATATTCAGGAGCAGACACAGAGGGCACTGGAGGCACACAAGAAGAATCTGGAGGCTCTTGGGAGCAGCCTGGAGAATGTGGTCAAGGTGACCGTTTTCCTGGCTGATCCGAAGAATGAACGCCGCGGGATGAACGAGGCATATGCCAAGTTCTTCCCCAAGGATCCGCCGGCGCGTTCCGCGATCGGGGTGCAGTTTCCGGACGACATCACGAAGGTGGAAATTGAATTGATCGCCTGGGTTCCAGAGAAATAGCACGGCCGGCGCGGACCAGCCGCGCCGCCAACGTCGACAAGGAAAGGTGCGAATGCAGAAAAAGGTTTTGACTAGCGAGAAGGCCGCGTTGCCGATCGGGCCCTACTCACAGGCCATCCAGGTGGGCAACCTGGTTTTTGTCGCCGGCGAAAAAGGTATTGACCGCAAGACGGGCAAGATCGTTCCCGGCGGAATCCAGGCGGAGACAAGGCAGACGCTCGAGAACATCCAGGCGATCCTTGCGGAGGCCGGAGCCACGCTCGACGACGCCGTTTCCTCCACGGTCCACATGATCGACCTGAAGGAATTCGAGGAAATGAACCGGGTGTATGCCGAGTATTTCCGAAAGATGCCTCCCGGGCGGACGACGGTTCAAGTCACTGCTCTACCCGGCAATGCGCGTATCGAGATCACGGTGGTGGCAGCGATTCAATCCGCCGGCGCCGGCCCAGAATAGCAGTGCTTCGGCACCCTGCCTTTCAGAAGCGCAACCGCAGCGCCAGCTGAATACTGCGGGAGCCGCCGGTGCCGATCGGTGAGGTGTTCACCAGGCTCGTAATGCGGCCGAAAGTCGCCGGCGAAGAGACGTTCAGATTCGGGGCGTCAAGCTCCGGATGATTGAAGAGATTGAAGACATCGCAGCGGAATATCAGGCCCAAACGCTCGTTGATCGTCGTGTCCTTCTGCAGCGCCGCGTCGATTTGAAACAGCTGGGGACCGGTAACGGTGTCCCGGCCGGCATCTCCTGACACGCCATTGGCCGGTGTGGTAAATGCGGCAACGTTAATCCAGTCGTTGATTGACTGGCCAGCCGCGGGAATCGGAGACACGCCATACACCACATCCGGGCGCTGATTACTTGTGTTGCCGTCCTGTGTCGCAGTGGCTTTGCGAGAGATGGTCAGATTCAGGGGGTTCCCGGTGTGGAACGAATTGACCCCGCTGATCGACCACCCGCCCCATTTGCTGGAGCGGCCGAAGGGCAACGGATAGACGAGGCTTCCATATAGGGCCTGGCGCTGGTCGGCGGCGCTGTTTCCCCACTCGCACGCAACGCAAGCCGCATTCTGCGGTACGGCCGGGCCGCCGCCTCCCTGCGAATCCTCGTTGAGCGCGTGGGACCAGGAATAGTTGAACTTCAGAAACAGACCGCTTCGGGTGGTTCTCTGCATTCGACGTCTGTAGCGCGTTATAGCTGCTGTTTTCCCAGGAGCCGACAGTGCCGATCTGACCGAACTGTGGCAGGGGCCGTGTGCCAGTCAGGGGATTGATGCCGTTCTCATAGCTCTTGGAGCTGAGGTGATCGGCCTGGATGCCCAGGTAACCGACTTGGGCGGTCCATCCCCCGGGAAGAAGTTGCTGTACCTGCGCCGTCCACTCCTGGAACATTTCGCTGCGCCGGTGGCGAGTGTAATCGGTAGGCGCGCCGTAGATCGCGACCGCGCGGAGTGGGAATTCTCTGAGGCGCAATCCGCGAATTCGACCCACGTCGAATTCCCACGCGTCATCGATCGGATGCTCCACGGAGTCTTCGACCACACGGCGCATCACCTCGATGTCAAGGTGCCCTTCTATCGCTTGCGCCAGGTCCAATCGGAGTTGGACGGGCTGCTGAACACCAGAAACGTGGTCTTGCGTTGGTCCTGGCGCGAATTCCAATTCCTGCGCACCGTCCGGGTCTGTAAGCTCTACAACTACGGTTGTTGGCCCGATTTCAGTGGCCGTCCTAAGGGATTTGTAAATTCCCGGAGGGAAGCATGACCTATTCGGAATACCGCGAACGCACCAGCTTCAGCCGGCTCGAGCTGCTTGCGCACGCCAACGGCACTCTGATCGAAGGTCCCGGCCCCGAGATAGGCATGTTGCCCGCGCCGCCGCTGCTCATGTTTGATCGCATACTCGACGTTCAGCATCGCGAGACTCGCGGCAGTATCGTAGCCGAACAGGACGTGGATCTGGGCGCCTGGTATTTCTGGTGCCACTTCCGTCATGATCCGGTGCAGCCCGGCTGCCTGGGAGTAGACGCCGTCTGGCAACTGCTGGTCTTCTATTTGACTTTGCGTGGCGCCGAAGGAACCGGCCGCGCACTCGGCTGTGGTGTGGTGGAATTCAATGGCCAGATCCGCCCGCACAACCGCGTGGTGCGCTATGAGGTCGAGGTGAAACGCTGTTCAGCTCTATCCGACGGTGGAGTTGTCATCGGCGATGGGCGGGTGCTGGTCGATGGCATCAACATATACACCATCACCAATGCCAAGGTCGGCGCCTTTCGCGGCATACGATATCCCGATTATCCACAGCCCTCGAAGAACAGCCGGGAAGGAGCCAAGCAATGACTTTCCCGGCGCCAACCTGCGTGGACCTCTTGGAATGGCTGCCCCAAGTGCGCCCTTTCCGTTTTGTAGACCACATCCTCGAAGTAGACCGCCGGACTATTCGGGCGACCTATCGTTTTCGCGAGGATGAGCCGTTTTACGCCGGCCACTTTCCCGGCTGGCCCATCACGCCCGGCGTGATCCTGCTCGAATGCATGGCGCAGTGCGGGGTGGTGCTGCACGGCTTGTATCTCTTGGCTCTTGAAGGCAACCGGAGCGAATCGAGCGCACAACGAACGCTGTTGACCGACGCCTCCATCGAATGGCTTGCCAGTGTGCATCCCGGCGAGACCGTGGAAGTCACTGGCACGGTGAGGAGTTGGCGCCGGCGGCGAATCCGCTCACGCGTGGAGATGTGTAAAGCGGGCGGAGAGCGGGTAGCAATAGGCGAAATCGGAGGCATGGGAGTACGGATATGAAGCGTGTCGTGATCACGGGTTTGGGCGTGGTGGCGCCCAATGGTGTCGGCGTCCGGGAGTTTCGGGATGCCTTACGGCAGGGCCGGTCCGGCCTCCGGTTTGAGCAGCGGCTGGCAGAACTGAATTTCGGCTGCCAGGTGCTCGGCACACCCCCTTCACCGGAGAACATCGGGGCCGATGTGCTCACGCCGCAACAGTGGCGGGCTACCAACAGCGCCATGCGATTCGCGGCGGCAGCGGCGGTAGAGTGCTGGCGCGATGCCGGATTCGATTGGCATCCAGGCCCCGATGGACCCGTGGACTGGCACACCGCGGTTTACTTTGGCACGGGTGTGGGCGGCGTCGATTCAATCGCCGACAAGGTAGGGCCGCTGACGCTGACCGGTCAGACGCGGCGCCTGGGTAGTTCCGGCGCCGAACAGGCCATGTGCAGCGGTGTGAGCGCGCTGGTGGGCGGAATACTCGGGGCAGGCGGGCAGGTTTGCACCAACAGCAGTGCGTGCGCTACCGGAACCGAGGCGATCATCAACGGCTATCGCCTGATCGCGCACGGCTACGCCGACCGGGTGCTGGCCGGCGCGGCGGAGGGAAACCAGATTTACGCGGCCGCCTGCTTCGACGCGATGAAAGTGACGGCGCGAGGATGGAACGGCTCGCCCGAGCGCGCATCCAGACCCCTCAGCGCGACCGCGGCGGGATTCGTACCGGCATGCGGATCGGGTGCGCTGCTACTGGAGAGTTGGGAGAGCGCCGAACACCGCCATGCGAAGGTTTACGCCGAGATTACGGGCGCATCTTTCGTGTGCGGCGGCCAGCGGGCCGGGGGAAGCATGACCGCGTCCAGTCCGGAAGGCGTGCGACGCTGCATTGCTGCCGCTGTCCGAGAGAGCGGATTGCACCCCGACGAGATCGATTACGTCAACGCGCACCTCACGGCTACCGGCAACGATCCACGCGAGGTGGCGAACTTGCGCTGCGCGCTCCAACTCGACGGCGACCGGTTTCCATGGATCAATGCGACCAAGTCGATGATCGGACACGCGCTCGGCGCTTCCGGCGCAATCGAATGCGTGGCTACCCTGCTGCAGATGGAGGGTGAATTTATTCACCCCCTCCATGAACTGCGAAGACCTTCATCCGGCGGTGGCAACGGTCGCAGTGCGCATTCCCCAGGAGTACATCGCGCGGGAAGTGCGTACCGCTCTAAAGACCAGCTTCGGATTTGGCGACGTCAACGCCTGCGTGATTTTTTCAAAACCCAACTGAAAGGACAAACCATGAACAACCGAGAGGAAATCAGATCGCAATTTCTGGCTCTGCTGGCTCCCTTCGTAGACCGCCGTGCGGATCAGCCCATCACGGAAAGCACCAGTCTGCTGGATGACCTCAATGTGAACAGCGCCCGCTTTGTGGATATCATTCTGGAAGCGGAGGAGAAGTTCAATATTTCCATCGATGACACGGCAGCGGACCGGATGCGGACCGTCGGAGATGCGATTGACGTAATTATGGAAAAGAGCGAAGTTCAGTCCCGCGTACAAACTGCTGTTCGTCCTTAACGGGGGCACAGGCGCAAGTGATGTCGGCTGGTCGACATCCATTGCAAGAGATGGTACAAACCAACATCATTCATTAACCCCAGCGGGGTTGGAAAGCGCACTTCGTCTGTGGAGCCCGCTTCTTCACCGCGCGCACCACGTGAATTCCCCTCGACCAGCCTCCTGCATGCCGATTGACGGACTAGAAGAGCGGCCCAGCTCCGATGGCGGGACTTAAGACCATTTAGTAGAGGGTGAGTGCGGTCCTCCAGGCCGCCGGTTAAGCTTCATCGGCCGTCCCGGGATGCCTCCAGCATCCGTTCCAAATTCCCGAAACGCTCGGCCAGCGCGTCATATTGTTCTTTGCTGGCATACCCTTCGGCCAGCCGCGCGTCCAAATGCTGCTCCAAGACGGGCTGTTGGGCCACCACCGTCTCGCGATATCGCGGCGCGGCCTCGAAGAATTGCTGAAAGCTCGCCCGATCTCTCTGGCCATAGCTGCGTAATTGCAACGGCATCACCAGATGCCCGCACAGGCACACCAGGACCCGGAAGAGCTCCTCGCTCCAGCTCATCAGATCGCCGTCCGTCGAGGCAGACGAGTAATTCGCGAGATACTGCCGGAATTGCACTTGGGTAAACTCCAACGATCAGCAGCGCACCGGAGTTGCTTGGTGTCTGTCGCCCTCAGGCGTCCCGCGGTACCGGATGACGATCTAACCACGCCGCTTAGCGGCGACATCCGCACCAGCTCCCTGGAGCAAGCTTTCCGCTCGCCATGCCGGCATTGGCGCCGGCATACCTGCTCGCACCGGGCATTTCGGCTCAGAAAGCCGGCGCCCGCTCTTCGTCGCCTTGCTCACCACCACCGAGGTTCCCGCCCTTTCGTGTCCCCAAAATCCCACCATTCGCGCTTTACGAGTCAGGAGGGAACAAATGAAAAGACTCGTTTTATTCGGATGCCTGATGGGATTCGCCGGTTGGCACGCAAGCGCGCAGGACGCGGGCGAGCCGCGAGTTCCGGCGTACTGGGGCGTGGAGAGCGGCGGCGGGACAATCCTGGTCCCGAAAGCGCTCTCTTCCGCGATTCAGAACCACTATTCGGCAACCCTGACAGGCCCCGTCTTCAGCACCGGCATCGTCCGGTTCCACCGCAACGGGACGCCGAATTTCAGCTTGCAGTTCCTGCATTTCGGCCTCAACGCGCAGGCCAGCGATCTGAAGACCGGATCGCAATATAGTGGGAGCACCGCCATCTCGGGCTTTCTCGCCTCAAAGCACGCCAGCTTCATATCCCGGAAGCGGTTCAGCTTCGGCATGACTTTCGGCGGCGGCGTGGGCCCGCAGTTGACCGCCCAATACCGTCAGACTTACTCCGCCGGAGGAACGCTCACCAGCCCCAAGACTTACACCTTGAACCAGGTGCCGGTAACCCCATTGTTGGAGGTCTTGCTCCGCGGCGATATTCGGGTCCACCGGAACCTCTCGATCGGGCCGTATGGGGGCATGCTGAGCGGTATTCCCGTGGTCGGCGCCACGGTGCGGGTCCACTTTGTCCGTCAGCTCAGGGGTACCAAGAATAACTGAAATCAAGTGGGAGGCAGTACGATGTTTGAATACAGCCTGTTAACAACTGCCGGTGCGGCCTTAGCGACTTACCACGCGCCTTTCCGGCGCTTGCTTCGAATCGGGCCCGTCCTGCTGCTGAGCGTTGCGGTCGCGACGCCGCTTAGGGCCGCTCCCAGCATCACCTTGGTGGCGAACGCGGCGGGAAATATCGGGTTCAACGCCCCGCTGGCGCAGGGCGTTATTTTCATCCTCAAAGGCAGCGGCTTGGGCCCGGCCCAAATCTCGACCGCATCCTCACCCTTCCAGAGCACGAATTTGAGCGGCACGTCGGTGGCGGTGACGGTAGGAACGACCACGGTAAATGCGCTGATGTACTACACCTCCGACGCGCAGGTGGCCGCGCTGCTTCCTTCCAATACGCCCACGGGCGTGGGAAACTTCACGGTCACTTATAACGGCCAGACGAGTAATGCGGTGACCCATGGCATCGTGGCGAATAACCTGGGCCTGTTTACGGTTGATTCCAGCGGCCAGGGGCCGGCGATCGTCACTTACCCGGACGGCAGCCTGGTTTCGGCGGCAAAGGCCGATTCGTGCGGAGGCCCTTACACGGTCTGCGGCGCCGCTAACACCGGCGACACGCTCATCCTGTGGGGCACGGGCCTCGGTCCGGTCAACGGTGCCGATCAGTCCGGCGCGGGCCTGGGCCAGAACATGCCGAACGTTCCGCTCACCGTCTGGCTGGGGGGAGTGCAGGCTCCAGTCAGCTACCAAGGCCGGTCCGGTTGCTGCATCGGCGAGGATGAAATCTTCATCACCGTCCCCAACAACGCCGCTACAGGTTGCGCCGTGCCGTTGGTAGTGCAAGTGGGCACTGGCGCCAACACAGTGAGCAACACCACCCTCATCCCCGTGGCGAATGGCAGCCGCGACTGCACTCCGGTCAACGCCGCCTTCAGTTCGATCGGAGCGGCCAGTATCGTGCAACTCGCGTCCAACAACTCCATCCGCTTCGCCCAGATCGATCTGGAGAAGGACCCCAACGGCACAGGATACCAGGACAATGCGCAATTCGACTTCGCGAAGGTCACCGGTGTTGCTCCAGGAACTGCGCCGTTCTTTCCGTCCTACATCGATAGCCAGCCACTAAACACCTGCGTCGTCTATCCCAGTCTGAACAACGTCGATACCAGAACTCCGATCACGAGCCTTGCCGGTCTTGACGCGGGCCCCACATTCATACTCGCCGGACCGAACGGCTCCGTAACGCTGCCGGCGAACAATGGAAACTTCAGCACCATCAGCGGCGCCGGAAATTTCCTGGCCGCCGGCTCGTTCACATTCACCGGAACCGGCGGAGCGGACATCGGTCCGATCTCCGCAGCCCTCACCGTCCCAGCCCTGCCGGCCCTGACCATCCCCAGCACCCTTCCTTCTATCACTCGCTCCAACGGGATGACGGTCAGTTGGACGGGCGGCGGCGGAAACGTTCAATTGACGATTTCGAGCGCTACGGATAGCTCCAACACCGTAGGTTCCACAGCGGTCTGCACCGCGCCCGCCGGCGCGGGAAGGTTCACCATCCCGCCTTACGTTCTGCTGGCGCTTCCCGCGGGTAACTTCGCCTTTTCAGGATTCTCGTCAGCTGAGGCCTACTACCCGTTTACGGCGACGGGTCTCGATGTGGGATGGGTTCAGACCCAGATCTCCGGTCCGGGCTTCGGGATCGCGCTGCAATAGGTTCGCGAATTGGCCGCAACAAACAGGAGAGTGGAAAGCAAATGCAACATCACCTGGTGGGAATACTGTTTTTGTCGGTGTTGCCAGTTTTCGCGCAGAGTGGCGTTCAGCCTGGATGGCGAGAACTGGTTCAGGATGGCGAACAACTGTACGTGCAGCAAAGATATGACGAGGCTGGGGACAAGTACCGGGAGGCCATGAAAACCGCCGAGGTTACGGCCTCCGAAGAGGTTCTCGCCCGGGTTCGATGCGATCTGGGGCTGGTAGAAGTCAGCCGGCAACACTACGTCGAGGCCGAGCCGATGCTGAAGGGCTGCCCCGCATCCACCCCCATCGAGCGTCTCGCCGCGTGGACCAACCTGGGTACGCTTTATTCTCTTATGAACCGGTATGCGGAAGCCGAACGACTCTTTCGCCAGGCTTATGAGTTGGCCCGGCGGGACGGTTTCCCTACCAAAACCCGGGCCTTGCTTGTGGATAACATGGCCAACCACTCCTTGAGGAAGGGGGACTACCGGGAAGCTGAGTCGTTGCTGCGAGAAGCCCAAGGCCTGTATGCAAAGAGCGGCTTGCCCTGGGATTCTGCGAACAGCACGGGTAACCTTGGGGTCGCACTCGTGAAAGAGGGCCGTCTCCAGGAAGCCCGTGATGAGTTGGAGAGCGCCATCCGTCAGACGGAAACCCTTGGCGGCCCATCGCATCCGATGCTAGCCGGACTGCTCGGCGGCCTCGCCGCCGTCGATGACCGCGAAGGCCGGTATGCCGACGCCGAACCGCGGTTGAAGCGAGCGGTTGCCATTGCCGGTCTGGATTGTCCCTACCTGCCGGAACTCCTCTCGACTTACGCCTGGACCCTCCGTCACCTACACCGCGCCGGCGAAGCCCGGAGGTTGGAGCGGCGGGCCAGAGCGATGGCAACAACGCGTCGGCCTCCGGAGATCGTCAGTTTTTCCGAACTTCTGCGGGAATCCGGGAAACGTTGATACGATTGGCGGCCCGATCTCTTCAGCCGGGAATAGCGATCTTGGGTGGCGCAAGAATGGCGGCCATCTCCTGGCGCTATCGCGTGGAACGCGACCCTTGAAGGAGTGGAACCCGGCCATCAAAGCGCACGGCAGAGTCGCCGTCCCACCGGGCATGGCGTCGGGTGCGAAGGCGAACATTCCCGAGATCTCATACCATTTGGTTTCACCGGGGCACGCAGCCATGCAGTAGCAGATTGGGCACAGGACAAACTAATCCAGGGCCAACTACGCCACTCAAAGGCGAAATCACCAGAGACGATTGCATGCGGCAAGCGGGGCCCGGAGCCCCGGAAGGCTGTGGTAGATTTGGAGAGGAAAGCCAAATCCGTGGTGAGAAGTGGCAACGCATTGAAACAAAAGGAGCGCGGGAGTAACTCAGTGGTAGAGTCACAGCCTTCCAAGCTGTTGGTCGCGGGTTCGATCCCCGTCTCCCGCTCCATAATTTCAACAGTTTACATGCCATAATAAAGGGCGCCGCTTCCATGATCTGTTGCGACGAACTGCAGCGGCTGATGGATCTTGACCTGGTGCGATACGGGCCGCCGCACAAACTCCCAAGCGGCCGCATTCTCACCGAGATCGACACGGAATATTTCTTCGTCTTTGGCGACGAGCGTCCCAGCTACGTGGGTATCCACTACTGTCCGTTCTGCGGACGAGTGCTGTCGCGCGAGCTGTGGAATCGGGAAAAGAAGAAGGGCTAGAGCCGTACGAAGGCGACGAGTGCGACCTGACGAGCCAGCCCTGGTAGTATCATAGATCCGACAAACGACCACATCGGAGAGAATACGTGAACCGTCCTTTTCTTAGCATGATTCTCGGCCTGCTTGGATGCTGTGCGCTGCAGGCGCAATCCGCCAATCCGACCGTTACCGAACTGCGCAGCGCCTCCTGGGGTTACGAAGCGACGAAGGCTAACCTGATCAAGGCCGCCGAGAAAATCCCGGAAACGGATTATTCCTATAAAGCGGCGCCGGATATTCGCACGGTCGCCGAGCTGTTCGGCCACATTGCCGATGTGCAGGCGCGGTTGTGCGGGATGGTGACCGGCGAGCAGAAACAGCTGGGCGCCGGAAAGATGACGGCCAAGGCGGAGCTGGTACAGGCCTTGAAGGCGTCGTTCGCGGTGTGCGATGCGGCGTTTGAGAAGGTCACCGATGCCAACGCGCATGAGACGGTGGGCTCCGGCCGGGCTGCCCAAACGCGGCTGGGGGAGTTGGAACACGTGGTCATCCACGACAACGAAGAATACGGCTATCTGGCGGTCTATATGCGGCTCAAGAACATCGTGCCGCCCTCCAGCGACCGCAGTGGCAAGTGACGCTCTGCGCCGGCATCGGGCACCGCGCTTGCTGAGGGTATTCGGTCTGCGAGCCGTGGAGAGCCGCTGCTGCTAATTCCGCAAAAGTAGTGCCCAATCG
Organism: Bryobacteraceae bacterium; assembly: GCA_035508655.1. GTDB lineage: Bacteria > Acidobacteriota > Terriglobia > Bryobacterales > Bryobacteraceae > DATGMB01. The sequence continues at coordinate 12,450 of DATJMP010000071.1, read as the reverse complement.
TTGCGCCCCGGCGCGGGTGGCGAAGTCCACGCAGGGCCCTGGGCGACGCCGATAGGAATCACTTCGCCCGTCATGGGGTTGAACCACTCGGCGCGGTACTGGCCGAGGGCCAGTTTCACCGCCACCTTGCCCCCGCTGGGCAGATACACCGCATAGGTCCGTCCCGGCTCCGCGAGACACCAGTTTCCCGCATCCACCAGCTCATCGTGTGGCTCCGTCTTCCACCATTCGAAGCTCGTCATGAAGTCCACCATATGCGCGTAGCCAGCCAGCATGGTGGTGGTATCGTCGCTGCGCCCATTCATCCAGCCACCGCCGGTATCCGGCCAGATGCCGATTCCTCGCCGCACGGTTTCGCCGGCCGTGCCGTAAGCCCCCGCCATGGCGATGTTCCATGCGGTCCGCCGCAGGGTCTCGGCCGAGTCTCCCGGCGGCGGAGGCGCCCACAGCGGATAGTGATCTTCGTAGCCATACTCCTCGTTCGCCTGAGGAATGATGCGGCCGGTTTTAAGCTGCCGTTGCCGCTCTTCCAGCATGAGCGCGTGCTGGTTGCGCGACCAGTCCTGGATCGAGGTAAATCCAAACCAGGCCGAGCCACGGTCCTGATGCTCGCGGTGCACCGGATGCGACGTCGCCAGGTGCCGCGTGGGGTCCCAGCTTTCCAGCAGCGTGCCCGTTTCGTGCGCCCATTTCTCGTCGCGGAAGCTGTCCAGGTCGTCGCCCAGGTCCCAGGTGATATTCGAGAAGGCACCGAAGCGCGCCGCCGCGTAGCGGATATAGCGCCGCTCGTCGTCGCTCGCCGGGGTGAGATGAATCTTCCCGTCTCCGATATCGAGAACTACGGAGATGATCATGTCCCGCTCGCGCGCGAAGCTCAGCATGCGCTCGAAGCGCTGCCAGTGCTCCACGCGGAAACGCGCATAATCGAAACCCGGGTGATAGAAGTCGTCGGCCTTTTCGGCCGGCCACGGGCTTAGGAACACGCTCCATTCCTCGGTGTTCATGGCCGGTTCGCCGTACATCATGTTGGTTCGCCCGCTGAGCAGCACGCGCAGGCGGTTGATCTTCAGCCGGTGTAGCCGCTCCACGCTGCTGCGAATCACGCGTTCGTCGCGCCAGCCCATAAGCCAGTAGGCCGTTGTGCCGTTAAAGAAGTAGTGCTCTCCGGTGCCTTCCCAGATAAAATGCCAGGGGTAAGCAGGGTCCACGCGGATGGGCCCGCGGCGGCCGCCATCGGTAGCCCGAAAAGTTCCTTCGTAGCTCTTCTCGAAACCCTTCTCCGCATAGTTCACACGGTACGAATAGTCGCCCGGCTTCGACGGCATGAAGCGGATCTTGAACAGTGTGCCATCGGCCGAATCGCAGAAGCCGTCCACGTTCATGCGCGCGCTACCGCCCGCCGCACCGAACCAGCCCGTCACCGTCGCATCCGTGAACGGGTTCGCCACATCGGGCGCGTTGACGCGCAGCGTGACCTCGACGAAGTCATATGCCGCCGCTGACGGGGCCGATTGCGTGAATGTGACTTCGCGCGGCGCCGCCCACAGCGCGCCACAGGCAAGCGAAATTGAGAGAAGAGCAAGTCGCAGGCTTCCGGTTGTCCTTTTTCCGAACATTTGGCAAGCATTTTAACTCCGGGAATCGGGCGGGGGGCGAGGCGGCCCGTGGTGCCGCCGCCGGATCCCGGTCCGGATGACGCGACTCCGCCAGGGCGGCAGGATTCATCGCTCAGAAGAACGGCCAACCGGCAGCCGTCATTCGGGCGAGAATTTCTGTGGATCTGCCAGGAACCATTCGCGGCCCGCGCCGTATATACAACGAGGAAATCCGTTGACCACTTTTCTGCAAGACGTCCGTTTCTCTTTGCGGATGCTCGGAAAAAGCCCGGGATTCGCGGCCGCGGCCGTGGTGTGCCTGGCACTCGGCGTCGGCGCAACCACTGCGATTTACAGCGTGGTTCATGCGGTCCTGCTGAAGCCGCTGCCGTACCGCGAGCCGGGACGCCTGTTTCGCCTTTACACCGAGTTTCCCACCTTCCCAAACGGTGGGCTCAGGCGGTTCTGGACCTCGCCTCCGGAATATTACGAACTTTCCCATGAACTGCAGTCGTGGCAGTCGCTGGATGCGTGGGTGACTTCGGGAGTGAATCTGGCGGGCGCGACAGATCCGATCCGCGTGACCAGCTGCCTGGTGACGGGAGGGCTTCTTCAGAGCCTGGGTGTGCCGCCCATGCTGGGCAGAACGATTACCCCGCAGGACGATGTGACGGGCGCACAGATCGCGGTGGTGATCGGGTACGACTTGTGGCAGCGCACCTTCGGCGGCGACCGCAACGTGATCGGGCGAACCATTCAGGTGAGCGGGAACAACGCGAATATCGTCGGGGTGATGCCGCCGGGTTTTGCCTTTCCGCCAGGGGAGCTGGATCCGCCGGAAGTGTGGTCGGCGCTGCAGCTCGGAACGCCGAATCCGCAGCGCCGAGGGAACCACTTTCTGTTTTTGATCGGCAGACTCAAGGCGGGCGTATCGGCGGCGCAGGCGCAACAAGAAATCAACCGGCATGTGCGGGATTCGACGGCACGGCTGGGGAAGAATCATCCGTTCAGCCCGCAGTTCCATCCGATCGTCACATATCCTTTGCAGGACGAAGTCGTGCGCACCATCCGGCCGGCGCTATGGATGCTGATGGGAGCCGTGGGCTTTGTGCTGCTGATCGCGTGCGTGAACGTGGCGAATCTCTTGCTCGCGCGCGCCGAGGCAAGGCAGCGGGAAATTGCGATTCGAAAGGCGCTCGGCGCCGGCGTCGGGCAACTGGCGCGGCAGTTCACGGTAGAGGGGCTGCTGCTGTCGGTGGGCGGAGCGCTGGCTGGAGTAGGGTTCGCATTTGCGGGGCTGCGAGTGATGGCCGCGGCGGCGAGGGCGAGCCTTCCGCGGGCGGCCGAAGTCGCGATCGACCACACGGTGCTCGCGGTAACGTTCGGAGTTTCGTTGGTTACGGCGCTGGTGTTCGGCTTGGCTCCCATGGTGCAGACCGCCGTGGGGACGTTGCACGATACGTTGAAGGCGACGGGCGGGCGAACAGCGGGATCGGTGACGTCCAACCGCTTCCGTTCGGTGCTGGTGGCGAGCGAACTGGCGCTGGCGCTGATGCTGTTGATCGGGACGGGGCTCATGATTCGCGCGTTCTGGAAACTGAGCGAAGTGTATCCGGGATTCCGCGCCGACGGGCTTTTGACGCTGCGTGTGAATCTGCCGCAGGCCACTTATACAAGGCCGGAACAGGTGAACGGGTTCTGGCGGGCTCTCGAGCGGAAAATCAATTCCGTGCCGGGCGTGGAGTCGGCGAGCCTGACCAACGGACTTCCGCCGGAACGGCCGATCAACGCCAACGACACTTATATCGAAGGATTCACGGCCGTCCCGAACGGACCGGGGCATAACATCGACTACTGGCAAATCGTTGGGGACCGGTACTTCGAAACGATGGGCATTCGGGTTATCGAGGGGCGCGGACTGGACGAGCGCGATACGGCCGGCGGCACGCTGACGGCGGTGATCAACCAGAGCATGGCACGCGTTTACTACGGGAACCAGAGCCCGATCGGGCGAAGGATCAATCCGGAAGGCGGCCCGAGGCAACCGGAAACGTACCGGACGATTGTGGGCGTAGTGGAAGACGTCAAGAACGCCGGCCTCGACAAGCCCGCCGGAACCGAGGCTTTTTTCCCGGGACTGCAGAGAAACTTTGCCGGACGCACGATTTACATCGTCGCGAGAACCGCCGGCGATCCCACGCGGCTGATCGGCGGCATACGTGCCGCGGTTCGCGGGCTGGACCCGGCGCTGCCGTTGACGCAGGTTCGAACGATGGATGAAGTGCTGGCGTCGGCCAAATCGCGTCCGCGCCTGCTGACGACGCTCCTCGGGCTCTTCTCGGCCACGGCCCTGGTGCTGGCCATGGTTGGTTTGTACGGGGTCATTTCGTATTCGGTGACCCGCCGGATGACGGAGTTCGGCATCCGCATGGCCATGGGGGCAGGCACGGGTGATCTGCTCGGCCTGGTTCTCCGGCAGGGATTGCGGCTGGCTCTTGCGGGCGTCGCGGCCGGCGCAATCGGTGCTTTGGCACTCACCCGGCTCATCCGCGGGCTCCTGTTCGGTGTCAGCTCATTCGATCCGGTCACTTTTGCGGCGATGGCGTGCATCCTGATTGCAGTGACCCTGCTCGCGTGTGTCTTGCCGGCGAAGAGAGCGAGCAAGGTGGATCCACTGGTCGCTTTGAGGTATGAGTGACATCGGCTCGTTCGGGGTGCGAGACGGATCCGAGATTCTTCCGATTCAGCCCGAGATCGGGCGCGAACCAGTGATCAGGATATCCACCAGTCTCCTGGCGCTTTGCTGCCAGTCGGGGCTGGTCGCCACGTTGGCGACGCCGATCAGGGCCCGAAGCAGATCGATCGGGTCGAGGTCCTTCCGGATGTCGCCGTTCTTGATCGCGCGCCTGACCAACGCCCGAATCGCTCCCCAGACCTGGGCGTACGACGCTTCGAACACCTTTGAGGGACCTCCCACGAGCGTATTCAGTGCAGGCGCGATGATCTGCTTTGTAGCGATGTAATCCACGAACAACAGCATCCAGGCTCGCAAGGCCTCAATCGGCGGCAGGGTCTCAGCGAACCTCCGCTCGGCTGCGGCCAGCTTTTCCACCTCAGTCCGGTAGACCGCCTCCAGAAGTTCGTCGCGCGTAGGAAAGTGGCGATACAACGTTCCCGGTCCAACGCCAGCCTGTTTGGCGATGTCGTCCAAGCTGGTATTTGCGCCGGAGCGGGTGAACGCCTGCTTTGCTGCTTCCAGAATGCGCTCGCGATTCCGTTGGGCGTCGGTCCGCGGCTTCCGGCCGGCGGATGGTAAACGTTTCGTGGCCATTCGAAAAAAGTTGCAACCGGAGACTGTCTCCGTTAATCTGATTATACGGAGACTATCTCCGGTTTATCAGATTCATGAAGGATCGTCAACCGGCAGGGCGTGAATCGAAAAGGGGCAGGAAAGGAGTTTAGTGTGCGTATTTTTGTTACCGGGGCGACCGGATTCGTCGGGTCCGCCATTGTCAAAGAGCTGATCGGTGCGGGTCATCAGGTGCTCGGCCTCGCCCGCTCGGAAGCGGGCGCCCAGTCACTTGCTGCGGCAGGGGCCGACCTGCATCGCGGTTCACTCGAAGACCTGGAAAGCCTTCGCAGCGGCGCGGCCAAAGCGGATGGGGTGATCCACACGGCCTTCATTCACGATTTTTCGAAATTCGAGGCCAACTGTCAAACAGACAAGCTTGCCATCGAAGCGCTCGGGTTTGCGCTCGCCGGTTCTGAGCGTCCTTTGATCGTCACTTCCGGAACGGCGCTGCTCTCGCCAGGCCGGTGCGCGACGGAGGACGATTCAGTCAATTCCAACTTTCCCCGCAAATCGGAGGAGTCGGCGTTTCGAGCGGCGGCGCAGGGCGTGCGTGTCATGGTCGTGCGCCTTCCCCCGTCTGTCCATGGCGACGGGGATCATGGTTTCGTGCCGCGACTCATCGGTATCGCGCGTGAAAAGAACGTCTCGGCGTATGTGGAAGACGGGCTTAACCGCTGGCCGGCGGTGCACCGGCTCGACGCCGCCCGTCTTTACAGGCTGGCGCTCGAGAAGGGTACTGCGGGAGCGACTTATCATGCGGTTGCGGACGAAGGCGTACCATTCCGAGAGATCGCTCAAGTGATCGGCCGGCGCCTGAGCGTGCCGGTCGTTAGCAAGCCGATGGCGGAGGCCGCGGGCCATTTCGGTTTTCTCGGACATTTCGCTGGTATTGACTGCCCAGCTTCAAGCGCACAAACACAGGAACGGCTGGGATGGCGCGTCACAGAGCTTTCGCTGATCCCAGATATCGATCGGCCCAGCTACTTCTAGCCGGAAGAAAACACATTCACCAAAGCGGAGGAGAAAATCAATGACAAAACCGATCAACCTCGGCGGATCGTTCACAATCGCCAACACATCGCTCACGGTGAAGCGCGTGGGCTATGGCGCCATGCAACTGGCCGGTCCGCAAGTATGGGGACCGCCGCGCGATGCCGACGGCGCCGTCCGGGTTCTTCGCGAGGCCGTGGAAGCCGGCGTGAACCACATCGATACGAGCGATTATTATGGCCCTCATGTGACCAACCAGATTATCAAGCAGGCGCTCCATCCCTACCCGGACGATCTGGTGATCGTCACCAAGGTGGGCGCCAGGCGAGGCGCCGACAAATCCTGGATGCACGCACGTTCTCGCCAGGACGTCATTGACGCGGTTCACGACAATCTCAGAAATCTCGGCCTGGAGACGCTCGATATCGTTAATCTGCGAGTTGGAGACGTTACTCGGCCCTCGGACGGATCGATCGAGGAGCCTCTGACTGCGCTCGCCGAACTGAAGCGCGAGGGACTCATCCGCCATCTCGGCCTGAGTAATGTCACTCCACAGCAGTTGGAGGATGCGCAGGAAATATCCGAGATCGTTTGTGTGCAGAACTTCTACAACATCGCCCACCGCGACGATGACGGTTTCATTGACAAACTCGCAACACAGGGCATTGCCTATGTGCCATTCTTCCCGTTGGGAGGATTTACTCCGTTGCAGTCGACGGCCCTCGACGCGGCCGCGGCGTCCCTGCAGGCGACGCCCATGCAGGTCGCCCTCGCGTGGCTGCTTCAGCGCGCGCCCAACATTCTGCTGATTCCCGGCACGTCTTCGGTGGAACATCTTCGCGAGAATCTCGCGGCCGCGACGCTGCAACTTCCGGCCGAGACGCTCGCAAACCTCGACTCGATCGCCGGCGGGGCCACGAACTGACCCCTGTTCGGACGAGGGGCCTGGCGAAACCATCAATGGCCAATCGTCTACGCTTACCCTTGCCACCGGTTGGCGCAGAACGCTCGGGGGTCGAAGCGACTCGTAAGCCCCGTACCTCGCAGTTAGGAGCTAGAATCTACTTCTGACGGATTGAACCGGAGATCCGATATGCGGGTCCAAGGCGCTGTGAGTGCCGCGCACCAGCCAGGAGCCGGGCGAACCAGCTCGCGAGCTTCCGGCGAAGGAGCTGACAATGGAACATGATTCGGGCGGCAGAACCACGGTGAACGCCGGCCTTGGCAGCATGGAACGGCGAGGAAACCCCATGAAACACATCCAAGCACGCATCTTCGTCATGCTGGCGGCGATCCTGTCTTTGCCGGCAGCATACTCTCAACCGACGGCTCCGGGACGGAGCGTCGCGCCCCCACGTCCCGTGTCGCCTGAAATTCATCCGGACCACACGGTCACTTTCCGCCTCTTTGCTCCCAAGGCGAACGAGGTCACGCTCAACGGAAGCTGGGAGGGAGCGCGCGATATCAAAATGACCAGGGACGATAGCGGAATCTGGTCCGTAACGGTTGGGCCCTTGGGCGCGCAACTCTGGGGCTACTGGTATTTCGTGGACGGCGTCAAAGCTCTCGACCCCGGCAACGGCGAGACGCAGCGCGACGGTTCGCGCATTGATAATCTGCTGATGATCTCCGGCCCAGAATCCGATTTATGGGACTTTAAGAACGTTCCGCACGGGACCGTCCACATCGTCTGGTACCCATCCCCAACACTGAAGCAGGACCGGCGCAGGATGTATGTCTACACGCCTCCCGGCTACGAGACCAGCCAGATGCGGTATCCCGTCCTTTACCTGCTGCACGGCGGGGGCGGCGACGAGGATGCGTGGATCACGATGGGGCGGGCGAACGTGATTCTGGACAACCTCATCGCGGCTGGCAAGGCGAGGCCTATGATCGTGGTCATGCCGAACGGCAACGCAACCCAAACCGTGTCCCAGGGCTACGCATACGGCCCCACGCCCGCGCCACAATCCGTTCAGGCCCCCGCGCCGCCTCCTCTTCAAGGGGCCGCGGGTGGACGCGGCGGCGCTGCTGCCAGGCCTCCCCAGCCGTATCCGGGTTCCTATCCTGAAAGCCTGGTGAAGGACGTGATCCCGTTCGTGGAGAAGACATACCGTGCGATCGCAGACAAAGATAGCCGGGCCATCGCCGGCCTGTCCATGGGCGGCGGCCATACTCTCATGGCCACCAACAACAATCCGGGTACGTTCGGATACATCGGAGTTTTCAGCTCGGGACCGCGAACCGTGGACGATGCTTATGAGCGGCAGCTGGAAGCGGTCAAAGCGGGCGGGGTGAAGTTCTATTGGACCGGAGCGGGCACCACCGACATGGCGCGGGAAGGTACCATGAATCTGCACTCGCTGCTCGAAAAGCACGGCTTCAAGACGTCATACAAGGAGATCCCGGGATCGCATTATTGGTTCCTTTGGCGCGATTTCCTCGGCGACTACGCTTCCATCCTGTTCCGATAGCCGAGCGGGATAAAGGGCAGTAGAATCGTAGCGGGAGGCTTCGATGTCTCTGCGCCATAGGCTCATCCCGATGATTGCGACGATGGCGGCCGTCTGCGTGGGCGGACAGGGCGTTCACCCGCGGCCAACGCCGCAGGATTATCCGGCCCGCAAGGACACTGGCGGGTTCATTTTGGCCGCGGCGGTCCTGACGCCGGACCAGGTAAAGAAGCGGTTTGCCACGAACTTGAACCACGGCTACATTGTGGTGGAAGTAGCCGTCTTTCTGGCCAAGGACCACGACACCGCCATTGCGGCGAAGGATTTTATGGCGCGCTTCGGCGCGAACGCGGATCTGGAACGTCCGGTGAGCTCGCAAGCGATTGCGGCGCGGCTCGGGAAAAAGGACACGCTGCCCAAGACCCCCGACGCTCTGGACAAAGTGCACGTCAACACGACCGAAACGGTGGTTTACGAGCACGGTTCGGGACCGGGCGGGCGGGGCACGAACGGGGTTTATACGGGCACGAGCGTGGGAGTCGGGGTAGGCGATCCGCCGTATCCGCCGCCGTCCACGCAGCCGTCGTCCGCCAGGATGGACCGCGCCGCCATTCAAGCGGAACTGGACGCTCTCTCGCTGCCGGAGGGCACGCTGACGGAAGATGCGGCAGGGTATCTCTTCTTTGATAAGCCGAGCAAGGGAAAAAACTCTCCGATCAAACTGACGTATTACGGACCCCAGGGAAATATAGAACTCACGCTGCAGGTGAAGTAGACTGAAAAATCCATGATGCGCGGCCTGGTTTGCGCGGCGCTCCTGCTCGCGGAGTGCGGATGGGCGCAAGGGGAACAGAACTTTATCCGGGCGGCGTTCGCTGCGGGTGGGGCGGATGCCAGCCGGCTGCTGAGTGCCGATATGCCGGGTCTGACGCTCGCCCTGGCGAACCGGCCGGCCGCGGTAAAGGAACGAAGCGGCGATTCCGCCGTCCTGATGGCGCCGGATTCGGAGTTGACGCTCCAGGCTCGGCTCTCGCGGGAAGGGGCGTTCGAATACTGCCGCGTCCGCCCGGCCGCGAATTCGCCGGCCGTGGCCGAAGAGCTGAAGCTCATGTGGCGGTTTCCGAAAGCGTTCAACGAATCCATGACGCTGGATGCGGACGCACTCGAAGGCCATCCGCTCTACCTGCCGGACGGCACCATTCCGCCGGCCCATTATTTGAACTGGGGAACGCTATTTTACGACCGCGAGCATAACCTCGCGGTGGGCACGAAGCTCGACGGCGCAACGCCCGCCGCGGCGCGATGGGGAGCGCGGACAGGGCCTGATAGTGATACGCAACTGCACATCTGGACGGAAACGGGCTCGCCCGCATTGGAAGTGACGATTTTCGCCTGGCGGCCGAAGGAACAGCGTCTGTGGTGGGCGGAATGGTACGAGGAGGAGGAGCAGAGGAAGGCGGGCACCCACAGGACGATGTTCCCGGTGCTCAGTCCGCTGGAGACGAGTTGGGCGCCGGGGGAGCGACAGACCGTCGAGATCGTTCCCGGACCCCGCGAGGATGGCGCGGCGATGGACTGGCTGCTAATCGATGACGTATCCGGGCAAGTGGTCGCATCGCAGCGCTTCACGTACCGGCTGCCAGTGACGCATGTGGCCATCGAAGTGGGCAACTGGCCGAGCGGCTTGTATCGCGCAGTGGTGCGACCGGCGGGCGGGAACACACAGACCTCCGTGCGGCGGCTCAGCGAAAAGATGATCAATCTGATCGTGCGGCCGGCACGGACGGGCGGGCAGGTACTGTTCGTGGCGCCGACGGATATGTGGCGGGCGTACGGGGCGAACGGCGGGCACGCCATGACTTCCTGGCGGGAATCGTGGCACTACGACAGCGTGGGATATTCGCCGACGGTGCTGAGCACGCGCTTCCGGCGCAGCAACCATTATTACTACGGGCTGTACGAACGGTACGCCGATATCCAGCACTACACATACCTGCGGGAGTTGGCGCGCGAGGAGGGCCTCACCATCGATTACTGCACCCAGGACGACATCGCGCGCGGGCGCGTGCGGCTGGGCGATTACCGGCTGGTGTTGGTGGGCAGCCACGCCGAGTTCACCACGGTACCGTGTTTCTTGCGCTTTTCCGAATACCTGGCGCGGGGCGGCGCGGCGATCGTTCACGGCGGCGATACCTTCGCCGTGATGGTCGAGTATCTGCCCAGCCTGGAGGAGCCGCGCTATATCTGGCAGCACGACCATGTCTGGATGCACCTGACCTACCAGAGCGACGATTTTGTGCCGCCGCAACTGCTGCCGCGGGATGCGCCGCCCGATGCGCCGATTCGCGTGCCCGAAGCCGGCGGCGCGGTAGATTATCTAAATGTATTTCATGTGAGTGTGGCGCACTGGCCGGCTTCCGGGCGGGCGGTGGTAGCCGACGTGGACCATCCGATCGTCCGGGGGCTGGGACTGAAGCTGGGTGATCCGGTTCCCGGCAAGTGGGCGGGCGAAGCGGACATGATTTATGAGCCGGCGGCGTGGGATGTTCTGGTGCGCTCGCCCGACGCCGAGACCGTGCCGGGCGAGGATTTTCAGGAGCGGGTGAAGCAGGCGCCGTTTCATCGGCCGGGGCTATCGGTGCATAAGAATCTGCGGCTGGCGGTCGTTTCGGGAGAGAATTTCACCGGCATCCTGGCGGATCCGGCGAACAGCCTTTTCCGGGCCCTCTACCGGCGCACGGTCGAGTACCTGTTCAGCGGCCCGCGTCTGGAAGGCGACGGCGAATCGCTGGCCGCGCGGAATGGTGCGGAGTTTGTGCTGGCATCGCCGGGCGATGTTCGGGCTGTGCGGTATCGGCTGCCGGACTTCATCGATTATTCGGACCCGCTCTGGTTCCGGAAGCCGGCACCGTATGCGCATTACTTGGTGGAAGGCTCGGCCGATGGGAAGGAATGGAAGGTGCTCGCCGACCGGAGGCACGGGCCCTGGCGCGGGCTGCAAACCGATTGCTTCCCGCCGGCGCGCCTTCAGCGGATCCGGCTACGAGGCTCGTTTTCTGACGGGCGGCCATTCCACGTCGAGGACGTGCGTATCTTTCGCGGGCAATGACGCCCGATTCGGGCTACGGCTTCGGCAGCGCCGGGTTGGGCGGCAGAACGGTCTTGTATTCGGGCGGAATCTGGAACAGGGTGGGGTGCGGCTCGGTGGCGGGCGCGGTTTTGCAGGCGCAGGTCAACTGGCCGAAGGGCCCGGTCACTTTGGTGAGCACGGGCAGGCCGAGCTTCGTTGAAGTCCAGACTTCGGCGGTGGTGGGTAGCGCGGCGGGCAGCGGTTTCTGAGACGCTTGCGGCATTCCGGGCACATGCGGGATTTTCGGGGGCTGCGGAACGGCGGGCACAGGAAGGGTGTATCGCTTGCCCTCTACCTCATGGCCTTCGATCAGCGCTTTGCCCAAATTCACAACCGCCATGGCTCCTCCGCCGGCGGCGGGCGTGGCAAGCAACGATGCCGGCATACCGGGTAGTTTCGGCGCCGCGGCTCCGGGCGGCTGCACCGGCAGAAGGCGAGCCTCCTTGGCGACGTGATCGAGCACAATCGTGTGGAGCGCTTTGGGGTCGGTGATGATGGAAACGGCGCCCGAATCGATCCGCATTTTTCCATCAGCGGCACGGAGGATGCGGGAGGCGGACTGGATCGAGGCGCCGCCAGCGGCCGCTTGGGTGAGAGTCTTGCAATCGGCAGATGCCGGCGGGAGCGATGGCGGAGCCGGGATTGAGGACATCGCAGAGACAGGATATCACGCGCGGGGTCCTTGGCAGGGCGGTATGCCTCCTCCCGACCCCGGCCGACGGCAGGCCCAGCCGGCGGGGACCCGTGTTCCTGCCGACCGGGCTTGCTCAAAGAACCGGCGACACGGTCACGCTGCGTTGCCGGAGACCCGAGGACGGATGCGATAAGCTTGGGAATCGACCGATTCCCAGGAGGCCTGATGAGTTCACCCCGTTTCGCTCCGGAGTACACGGAGTATGTCCTGAACGAGAACTTCGAAGACGCGAAGTC
>DATJMP010000070.1:0-3277 GCA_035508655.1 Bryobacteraceae bacterium | reverse complement strand
CGCACCGTGCCCAGGCGCCCGCCTTTCCATTGCCCGACGATCACGTCGGCGTCCGGCGACGCGGTGCGCGTCACGGTTTCGCAGCCCGGTCCCATGATCGTATAGAGAAGCTCGATGGGGTGGATGGCGTACCAACTCAGGTCCAGCGCATGATGCGGCTCAAGCGGACCCGGCCCCCACACACTCACACCCGTGACGCCGGTAAGCGCCGCTCCCTGCGAGCCGAGGGGACCGAAGCGCAGGCTGGAAGAGCTGAACCACGGGACGCCGGCCGCGTTTCCCAGCCGGGCGATTTCGCGCGCATCGGCCAGAGTGGAGGCCAGCGGCTTGTCGATGAACACGGGCTTGTGCGCGGCGAACACCAGCCGCACCTGCGCCAGGTGCGGCCGGCCATCGCCCGTTTCGAGCAGCACGGCGTCCACCTTGGTGAGCAGCGCCGCAATATAGGGAACGATTTCCACGCCATACTTCGTGTGGATCTGCTCCGCATAACCGTCCACGCGGCTGATGCTGGACTCGATGTCCGGGCTGCCGCCCTTGTACGCCGCCACCACGCGCGCACCCGGGATGTGCGCCGGATCGGATGGGTCGTTGAGCATTTTGGTGAACGCCGGAACGTGCGACGTGTCGGTGCCGATGATGCCTACGCGGATATCGGCCGCACCCGCCAATGCCACGCCGGCCAGGATCGATAAAAAGAGCTTCACGTACGGCATTGTACACTGGGTTCGTAAGCCGAAACAGAGCCGCGACCGTGAGGGAGCGTTGCCCGATGTCTGGCGGCACCGCTCCCTGACGGTCGCGGCTCTGTCGGGCTCGTCGCCTGCCCAACCCGATGGATCTTTCAACTCCGCTCACTTACGTCAAAGGAATCGGCCCCGCGCGGGCGGCGATGCTGGAGGCCAAAGGCCTCGTCACCATCGAGGACCTGCTCGGCTACTTTCCGTTCCGCTACGAAGACCGGAGCAACATGAAGACCATCGCACAACTGGCGCCGGGCGAAATGGCCACGGTCATCGTGGACGTACTGTCCGCCAAGCTCTCCGGCTTTAAACGCCGCAATCTGGGCCTGTTCGAAGCGCGCTTCAGCGACGCCTCCCGCGCCGTCCTGGCGGGCAAGTGGTTCCATGGCGGCTATCTCGCCAAGGTGTTGGCGGAGGGCATGCGGCTGGCGCTCTACGGCAAAGTGGAATTCGACAGTTTTAGCGGTGAGCTCACCATGCTGCACCCCGAATTCGAAATTCTCTCTGGCGATGACGAGGATGGCGAAGCCTCGCTGCACACCGGCCGCATCGTACCCATCTATGAGGGCGCTTCCAAGCTCACCACGCGCGTGCTGCGCACCTTCACGCACCGCATTCTCGGCCAGGTGGCGCCCGAAGAAGACCATCTGCCGCCGCAGATCCGCCAGCGCCTGCGCTACCCCGACCGCGCCACCGCCATCCGCGAGACCCATTTCCCGCCGCCCGATTCCGACCTGCGCCTGCTCAACAATTTCCGTAGCCAGCCGCAGCAGCGGCTGATCTTCGAAGAATTCTTCTGGCTGGAATGCGGCGTGGCGCTGAAGCGGGCCAAGGCGCGCACGCTCAGCGGGATTACTTTCACCATCAACGACCGCGTCCGGGAGCAGGTGAAAGCGATGCTGCCCTTCAAACCCACCGAGGCGCAGAAGCGCGTCATTGCGGAAATCGCCGCTGACATGCGCAGTTCGCATCCCATGAACCGCCTGTTGCAGGGCGATGTCGGCAGCGGAAAGACCATCGTGGCGGCGGAAGCGGCCGTCATCGCCATCGAAAACGGCTACCAGGTGGCCGTGCTCGCGCCCACCGAGATTCTGGCCTCCCAGCACGCCGGCTATTTTCGCCAGATCCTCAACAAGCTCGGCTACACGACGGTGCTTCTGACGGGCTCGTTTTCCAGCCGCGAAAAATCGCAGCTCAAGAAGTTGGTGGCGGAAGGACTGGCGAAGGTGGTGGTGGGCACCCATGCCCTGCTCGAAAAGGACGTGGAATTCCATCGTCTCGGCCTTGCCATCATCGATGAGCAGCACCGTTTCGGCGTCCTTCAGCGGCTCGGGCTGGTGCAGAAGGGCGTCCATCCCGATGTGCTCGTCATGACTGCTACGCCCATCCCCCGCACGCTCGCCATGACTCTCTACGGCGACCTCGACGTCTCCGTCATCGACCAGTTGCCGCCCGGCCGCAAGCCGATCAAGACCAAACATTACACGGCCGACCGGATCGAACAGGCGTACAGCTTCCTGCGAACACAGGTCGACGAGGGCCGCCAGGCGTACGTCGTCTATCCGGTGATCGAGGAATCGGAAACCCAGGCCATGAAGGCAGCCCAAAAAATGCATGAGCATCTTTCGCGCGAGGTGTTCCCCGATCTCGACGTGGGCCTGATGCACGGCCGCCTGGGATCGGACGAGAAGGACGCCGTTATGCAGCGCTTCAAGGAAGGCCACACGAAAATCCTCGTTTCCACCACGGTGATCGAGGTTGGCGTGGACGTGCCCAACGCCACCGTGATGATCGTCGAGCAGGCGGAGCGCTTCGGACTGGCACAACTGCACCAGCTTCGCGGGCGTGTCGGCCGAGGCGCGGCGCAGAGCTACTGCATCCTGGTGACGGAGAAAATGAACGACGCCGCGCGGGAGCGCATCCGTACGCTGGTGGAATCCACCGATGGGTTTTATATTGCCGAGATGGATTTGAAGCTGCGCAACGCCGGAGAAATCTTCGGCACGAAACAGTCGGGCCTGCCCTCGCTGCGTATGGCCGATATCCGCCGCGATCTCGATCTGCTGGAAATCGCCCGGCGCGAAGCCACCGATTTTGTCGCCCGGCCGCCTTCGGAAGACGATCTGCGCCGCGCCGTGGCCTACATCCGCGACCATTGGCAGCGCCGCTATGGCTTGGCCACGGTGGGATGATGCGGATCATCGCGGGAGAATTCCGTTCGCGCCGGCTCAAGTCGCTGCCGGGTGCTGCCACCCGGCCCACGCCCGACCGGCTGCGCGAAACCCTGTTCGATATCCTGCAGCTGCGTATCGCGGGAGCGCGCTTCGCCGATGCCTACGCCGGAACCGGCGCGGTCGGCATCGAGGCGCTCAGCCGCGGCGCCGCGCACGTCGGGTTTCTGGAGCGCAGCCGGCCTGCGCTCGACCTCATTCGCGAAAACCTCGCCGCGCTCGGCCTTGAGAATCGATCCACCGTGCTGGCCGGCCCGGTCCAGCTTACTCTGGCGAGGCAGTTCGCCGACATCGTCTTCCTCG
>DATJMP010000069.1:0-21257 GCA_035508655.1 Bryobacteraceae bacterium | reverse complement strand
CGAATTGCACATAGGTCATGACACCAAAATCGGCGGAAAACTGGGCACCCGGCTTGAAGGCGTTGCCGTTGTCGAGTGGAAAACTGGGCGGACGGAAGTCGCCTGTATCCAGCTTTACAGAGGCGACTTCGAACTCTTTTCTGCCACCGGCCGGAGTCTGCCAGTCCGTCTGAGCGTGCACCGTGGCGGCCGCGACAAGAAACACCTTCCAGCAATTTCGCACGCGACGAGTCTATCACTTCAATGCCCGACGACGGCTGAGCGGCCCTCCTCTCCGTGCCGAGCCAACTTCGACCTCGCCCTTCCTCCATCTGCTAAACTCCCATTCATGCCGGAGCCTCGCGATGTCCCGGACGATGCGCCGCCGTTTCTCGGCACCTGGCGGCGCGTGTACGCCGTCCTGGTCGTGTATCTGGCTGCGCTGATCTTCGTCTTCTACCTCTTCACGAGAGCCTACCGATGAGGCCTCTCGACTGGATCATCCTCCTCTCGACCCTTCTTTCGATCATCGCCTACGGCCTCTATCGCAGCCGCGGCTCGAACACGGTCGATCGCTACCTGCTCGCCGGCAAAACCATGCCGTGGTATGCCATGGGCCTCTCCATCATGGCCACCCAGGCCAGCGCCATCACCTTCCTCTCCACCACCGGCCAGTCTTACGTCGACGGCATGCGCTTCGTCCAGTTCTATTTCGGACTGCCGCTGGCCATGATCGTCATCTCGGCCTACGTCGTCCCCGTCTTTCACCACGCCAAAATCTATACCGCCTACGAGTACCTGGAAAAGCGCTTCGACCCCAAAACCCGCGCCCTCGCCAGCGTCATCTTCCTCTGCCAGCGCGGCCTTTCCGCCGGGTTGACCATCTATGCCCCGGCCATCGTCCTCTCCATGATCCTCGGCTGGCCCGAACGCGCCACCACCTCCATGATGGGAGCGGTGGTCGTCACTTACACCGTCCTCGGCGGCATCAAGGCCGTCACCTGGTCGGACGTCCAGCAGATGTGCGTCATCTTCCTCGGCCTCGTCGTCGCGCTGGTGACCGTCTTCGTGCTCCTGCCCCATTCGGTCTCGATCGGCGATGCCGTCTATCTTGCCGGCGCAGCCGGCCGCCTCAACGCCGTCACCACCCATTTCGATTGGGCTGACCGCTTCAACATCTGGAGCGGCCTTCTCGGTGGCACCTTCCTCTTCCTCTCCTACTTCGGTTGCGACCAGTCCCAGGTCCAGCGCTACCTCACCGGCCGCTCGGTTTCGGAAAGCCGCCTCAGCCTCCTCTTCAATGCCGTGGCCAAAATCCCGATGCAGTTTTTCATCCTCTTCATCGGCGCCATGGTTTTCGTGTTCTATCTCTTCACGCCGGCGCCGCTGCTGTTCCGCCACATCGAGCTGTCCCGCATCCAGTCCAACGCCGCCTTTCCGTCCATCCAGGCGGAATACGATCAGGCGCTCGCTCACCGGCGCGCTGCCGCCCTCGCGCTCGCGCAGGCCCATCACGATGGCACGTCTGCCTCTGCCGCTGCCGACCTCGCCGCCTATCGCGCCGCCCAGCGTGAAATGGACGACGCCCGCACCCGCGCCTCCCGCCTCGTCGAGCAGAACGGCGGCGAAAAAGGCTTCAACGACACCAACTACATCTTTCTCACCTTTGTCACCACTTACTTGCCCACCGGAATTGTCGGATTAGTCATCGCCGTCATCTTCGCGGCCACCATGTCGGCCAGTTCCGGCGAGATCAACTCCCTCGCCACGGTCTCGGTCGTCGATATCTACAAGCGCCACATCCGCCGCGGCGCCAGCGACCATCATTACCTCGCGGCCTCCCGCTGGTGTACGCTTTTCTGGGGCATTTACGCCGTGGCCTTCGCCGGGGTCGCCGGCCGGCTCGGATCGCTGATCGAAGCGGTGAACCGCGTCGGCTCGCTGTTTTACGGCACTCTGCTCGGCTGCTTCGTGCTCGCGCTCGGATTCCGCCGCGTCGGCGGCACCGCCACTTTCGTGGGCATGCTGGCCGGCGAAGCCGCCATCCTGTCGACGTCCTATTTCACCAACGTCTCCTGGCTCTGGTACAACGTGATCGGCTCGGCGGTTGTCGTCATCGTTGGCCTGCTCCTCACCGCGCTCCGCCCCGCCGCCCGCATCGCGACCATTTAGCGCGCTGACTGCTAGGTTTGTTTCCTCGCAAGGACCGCTCCGATCAGAGCCGCGACTGAAAGGAGCGGTCTTGCCGGATAAGAAACGAAATCGTGCGGTCGAGGACCTGGCTCCCTGACTGTCGCCTGATCCCCCGCACGCCGCCAATGGGGTAGTTTCGTCGGCCGCCGCTATTTCGGAAACAAGACCGGCAGCGCCGGGTCGGCCGTGAACATGCAACGTGCGTTGTGGCCGCAAAGCGGAATCACGATGGCCCTGTGGTGCGCGCCGAACGCCTGGTTGACGCGTTTGCTGAAAGCCAGCCCCCGCGCCAGCCGCGTCGGCCCTTGCGCCATGGCCGGGCAGGAACTGTCGAATCCGCCCAGCGGCAGCACATCCAGTTCCCCCAGCATGTAAGTCACCGGCCGTGCGGCCAGTTGTTTCTTCAACTGCTCGTCCGTAAGTCGCGCCGTGTAACCGCTGCGACGCTGCAGTCCGTAAGGCCACAGGTTGTAAGTGGTGCAATCGCGTGCATCGCGGAATGCCCCGAATCCGTCCCCGGAGCCCCCTCCGTCCTCCTGCCCCTGCGCCGCCGGGACATATCCCGGGGCCCCGGCGCTCACCGGCCAATCCCGCGCATCCGGCCGCGTCTCGTCCAGATACGCGTAAGAAGAAGGATTCGCCACCACGTAAGTAACCGTCACCCCCAGCGTGTCATTCACCTGGTTCGCCATTTCGTACCGGTTCACGAACTGCCCTCCGGCCGAATGTCCCGCCACCACAACGTTCCGCAGGTTCGGGAAAATGTCCTTACGCGCCAGCTTGCGGAGTAAGTGGTCGATAAAGTCGAACGAGGTTAACTTACTGTCGTTCAGTGCCGTCCCGCCCGAACGCCAGCTATCCCCGCTGCAACTGTAGCTCACCTCGCCCGCCGTCAGCGTATCCCCGCAGCCGCGCGCCGCCGAGGCGATGCGCGGCGCAATCACGACCGTGTCCTCCAGCGCGTTTCCCAGGAACGCAGCCGCCAGGGCCGTGCTGAAGTAATGGTCGGCGTCCCGTCCGGAGCCGTGAATCATCACCAGCGCGCGCGTGATCTGCTCGTTTCGTGTATCCAGCGGATAAGTGCGATAGATCAGCGAGCGCGAAGACCCGCCCAGCGCCACCCATTCCGTACAGGACGGATTGGCCGTCGTGCACGGCGTGGCGGCGCACAGCGGTAGGAGCGGCAGGAGCACGCACAACACAAGTTTTGACATAGAGAGCCACCATACAACGCCCGCACCCGCGCAGGCAACTCGCTGGGCCAAGGCCCGGACACCGACAGGAATGCTCCTTTCAGTCGCGGCCCGAATTGACCGGCCGGTCACGGTAGCCGAGTGACCGGGACAGCACACTAGACTTGCTCTTTATATCTGTGTCCATCTGTGGCTGAGAATCAGTCTTCCATGGGCCGCTTGATGCCGTGCTCACGCGCGAAACGGCGCGCTTCCTCGTAGCCGGCGTCGGCATGGCGGATCACGCCGGTGCCGGGGTCGCTGGTGAGGACGCGCTCCAGGCGGCGGTCGGATTCCTCGCTGCCATCCGCCACCACTACCATACCGGCATGCTGCGAATAACCGATCCCCACGCCGCCTCCGTTATGGATGGAAACCCAGGAAGCGCCTGCTGCGGTGTTGACCAGCGCGTTCAGCAGCGGCCAATCGGCGATGGCATCGGAGCCGTCCTTCATAGCCTCTGTTTCACGGAACGGCGAGGCTACCGAGCCCGTATCCAGATGGTCGCGGCCGATCACGATCGGGGCCTTCAGCTCGCCGCTCCGCACCAGCCGGTTGATAGCCAGGCCGAATTCGGCGCGTTCGCCGTAGCCCAGCCAACAGATCCGCGCCGGCAGTCCCTGGAACTGCACGCGCTCCCGCGCCAGCCGCATCCAGCGAGCGAGCGATTCATCTTTGGGAAACAGCTCCAGAGCCAGCCGGTCCGTGCGGTAAATATCTTCCGTTTCGCCCGAAAGCGCCGCCCATCGGAACGGGCCGCGGCCTTCGCAGAAGAGCGGCCGGATATACTCCGGCACGAAGCCGGGAATGTCATACGCATTTTCGACGCCCGCTTTCTTCGCCTGTGTGCGGATGTTGTTGCCGTAATCGAAGGTCACTGCGCCGCGCTTCTGTAACGCCAGCATGGCCTCGACGTGCGTGCCCATGGCGGCGATGGCGCGGCGCATGTATTCCTCCGGATTGCGCCCGCGCAGCACCTTGGCTTCTTCGAGCGTCAGCCCGTTGGGCACGTATCCGTTAAGCGGATCGTGCGCGCTGGTCTGGTCGGTGAGCACATCCGGGTTGAAGCCACGCCGCACCAGTTGCGGCAGCACGTCCGCGCAATTGCCCACGAGCCCGACGGAAACTGGCTGGCGTCGCGAGACGATTTCGAGCGCCTCGTCCAGGCTGCGCGTCATGCGGTCGCAATAGCCGGTTTTGAGGCGCCGCTCGATGCGGTGCGGATCCACCTCGACGCCCAGGAAACTCGCGCCATTCATGGTGGCGGCCAGAGGCTGCGCGCCGCCCATTCCGCCCATTCCGCCCGAAATGACGATCTTGCCGGCCAGGCTACCACCGAAATGTTTAGCCGCAAGCGAAGCGAAGGTTTCGTACGTTCCCTGCACGATTCCCTGGCTGCCGATGTAGATCCATGAACCAGCCGTCATCTGGCCGTACATCGTCAAGCCGAGTTTTTCGAGGCGCGTAAACTCCTCGAAATTCGACCAGTGGCCGACCAGGTTGGCGTTGGCGATGAGCACGCGCGGCGCTTCCGGATGCGTACGGAAAATCCCCACCGGCCGGCCGGACTGCACCAGCAGCGTTTCGTCATTTTCGAGCGATTCGAGTGCGCGCACGATGGCGTGAAACGACGGCCAATCCCGCGCCGCTTTGCCCGCGCCGCCATAAACGATCAGCTGGTCCGGGTTTTCCGCCACGTCCGGATCGAGATTGTTATGCAGCATCCGCAAGGCAGCTTCCTGGTGCCAGCCCTTGCACGTCAACTTCGTCCCGCGCGGCGCGCGGATGACGGTGGTTGTGAGACTCATAAGGCCTCCCAAGCCGATCATAGCGCCGGCGGAAGAACGGTGTTCGGATGGGACCGCTCCTTTCAGTCGCGGCTCGGATCGGAGCCGCGATTGTGACGGAGCGGTGTCGCGGGATCAGGGATGAGGCCGAGGCTTAGCCGTTTGCCTGCATCTGAATCTGAAAGTCCATGGTGGATTCCGCCGAGCCGCGGTAGGTCCCGATGATTGGAGCGGCCATAGCGGGATCGGCGGCGGCGGCGACGGCTACGTGCGCCGTGGAAACGGCCATGCCGCGGGAAGGGTCGTAGCCGCGCCAGCCGCCGTTGGGAACGAAGACCTCCGCCCAGGCGTGCATGTAGGCGTGCTCGTCGAAAGCCGCGGCGGTTTCGTAGCCGCTCACGAAACGCGCCGGAACGCCCTCGGCGCGGCATGCCTCCGTGAAGAGCACGGCCAGGTCACGGCAGGAGCCCTCGCCCTCCGCGAGCGTTTGCGCCGCCGCGCGCGGTCCGCCATCCCGCCGGACGATGTGGCGGAAGCCACGGAACAACGCCGCGGTCAACGCATCGAGGAAGGGCATCAACTGGCGGCCGGACGCGTTGGCAATCGGCGCCGCGAAATCTTTCGCTTGGCCGCTGGTTTCCAGGTAAGGCGCCAGCGCGGTTCGCAAACCATCGGGCAGCCGCAGGGGCAATTCCAGGTCGTGCGCCGGCGGCAGCAGAAAGTCGAACGGGTTGGCACGCAGGGTTTCGACCACGAACGCGCTTTCTACCGCCAGTTCCCGCACGCCGCCCATGAACCACGCCTGCACTACACCGTTCCCGTCCTGGTCGGAAAAGGCCGATTGTCCGGCGGGCGCCGGGCTGATGGAAAGACGGTGGCTCACCACGCGCTGCGCCGCGTCGTCCCGCGGCCGCAGGCGAATGGTGTGCGGCTCCAGCGCGACCGGCTGCGTGTAGCGGTAGATCGTCGTGTGAGTGGCGGCTATGCGCATCGAAGCAGGGGCCAGGGGCCAGGGACCGGGGGCCGGGGATCGTCTGGGTTTCGGCGCTTTCCGACTGCCTCCCTGCTGGCTTGAAACACGAAATGGAGTAACTGCACATTAGAAGCAAGGGGCCGAACGAGGTGTGCGCCCCCCCCGTCCCCGGCCCCTGGTCCCCGGCCCCATTTGGTCACGGCGCCACCGGATCGCGGGTCAGACGCGCGAAGGCTGCTTCTACCCACTCCGACGGCAGATCCTGCACGCTGCGCCGCATGCGCTCCTGCCACCAGTTCGAAATAGGGCGCAGTTCGTCGAGCTCGTAGCGCCGTTCCACCAACTCAAAGCTGTTCTTCGAGTACAGAATCACGTCCATGGGGAAATCGACATCCGCCGCGCACAGCCGTGTGGCGTCGAAAGCCAGCAGCCCCACCTTGAACGCATATAGCATGGAATCGCAATGCGTGAGGGAGCGCTCCAGAATCGGCTTACCGAATCCCGAAGCGCCGATGATCTGATACGGCGTGTCGACTCCGATTTCCACCCAGTTGCCTTCCGGATAGACCAGGTAGAGGCGGTGCACCGAATCGCCTGCCATCTGCCCGCCGATGAGCGCATAGGAGTTGAATTTCAGCTCTGCCCGCCTAAGCGCTTCATCGTCTTCCTCGGCGGCGCGCCGCACCTGCTGCGCGTACAGGTTCACGATTTTGAACAGGCGCTCGCGGCTTTCCGAGGCGCGAGCGAAAGCCTCCTCGAAATAGAGGAGGATCTTGTCGCGCAGCGAGCGCAATCCGGAATTCATCACAAAAAACGCGAAGCCGGGCCCCTGGTAACTCGCCGTTTTGCGCGCCACCAGGCATTCGTTGCCGGCCACCACGCGCGTGTCGGCAATGGCAACGAGGCCCTCCGCTACCCTGATTCCCAGGCAGAATGTCATCGGCGCGATCCGTCTACCTTGCCGCCGCGGCCGTGGCCGGGCGCTGGGCGAAAAAATCGGTCAACAGGCACTCACCAATTGTATTCATTTTCACCTGCAGCGCGTCGAGAAATTCGTGCAGGCCGGATGCGAGAATTCCCTCCACCTGCGCGTAATTCAGCTCCGACCGCACCATCCCCAGCCGCTGCTCCGAGCGGTAGGAGAAGCCGCCCGGCGGTGTGCCGGTGATGGCGTGCAGCGACTCGTCCGCCACCTGGATGCACGCCCGCACGGCGCGCGGAAATTCGCCATCGAGCAGCAGGAATTCCACGATGCGCTCCGGCGCGATCCGCCCGTGCCGCTTGCGGTACATCTCGAAGCCGCTGACCGATTTCAGCACGGCCGACCACTGGATATCGTCGTATGGCGTTCCCACGTCGCTGATCGAAGGCAGCAGGATGAAATACTTCACGTCCAGGATGCGGGTGGTCTTATCGGCGCGCTCCAACTGGCTGCCCAGGCGGATGAAGTGCCAGGCCTCGTTGTGGCTCATAGTCACTTCCATGATGCCCTGAAACAGGTGGCAGGCCATGCGCAACTGGTGGCAGAATTCCGGCAGCGAATCGGGCAGCGGGCGCCGGCTCTGGCTGGTGATCAACAGGTAGAGGCTATTGATCTGTTCCCACATTTCCGACGATATGGTCTCCCGCACCGACCGCGCATTCTCCCGCGCTCCCAGCACGCAGGAGCAGATCGAATTGCGGTATTCGGGATCGAAGGCCAGGCAGCGGACGACGTTGGCCTGCGTCGCCTCGCCGTAATGCTCGCGGAACCATTCGCTGTCGCCGGTGGTGGCCACAATCGGCGACCACTGGCCGGAATACCCGGGGGGCAGGTCAAGCGTGAGGTTGTGGTTGACGTCCAGGAACCGCGCCACGTTCTCGGCGCGCTCGATGTATCGCGCCATCCAGTAAACGGAATCCGCCACCCGGCTGAGCAGGGGCTCGGAAGAGCTGTTCATTGCGTCCTCCCTTCCGCTTCCGGGGCCAGCACCCAGGTATCCTTGCTGCCCCCTCCCTGCGAGGAGTTCACCACCAGCGAACCGCGCCGCATCGCCACCCGCGTGAGCCCGCCGGGCAGAACGTAGATCTCTTTGCCGCAGAGCACGTAAGGCCGCAGGTCCACGTGCCGCCCCTCGAAATGGTCCTCGATGATGGTGGGGACGCGCGAAAGCGACAGCGTCGGCTGGGCGATGAAGTTGCGCGGATTGGCGCGGATTTTGGCCGCGAAATCCTCCCGCTGCGGCGCCGTCGAATGCGGCCCTACCAGCATCCCGTAGCCGCCCGATTCGTTGGCCGATTTCACCACCAGCTTGCTCAAATTGTCCAGCACATAGGCGCGGTCGCTGTCCCGCCAGCACAGATAGGTGGGCACGTTGGGCAGAATCGGCTCCGCTCCCTCGTAATAGCGGATCATGTCCGGCACGTACGCGTAAATCACTTTATCATCGGCAATGCCATTGCCGGGCGCGTTGGCCAGCGCCACGCGTCCGGCGCGATACGCGGCCATCAGTCCGGGAACGCCCAGCAGGGAATCGGCGCGGAACTCATCGGGGTCGAGAAAATCATCGTCCACGCGGCGATAGATCACGTCCACCCGTTCCAGCCCCTTGGTGGTGCGCATGAACACGCCGTCGCCGGAAACCACCAGATCGCGCCCCTCGACGAGTTGTACGCCCATCTGCTGCGCCAGGAAGCTGTGCTCGAAATAGGCGGAATTGTAAATGCCGGGTGTGAGGACGACCACCCGTGCGCCCTCCGTCCCGCCCGGCGCGATCGATTCCAGCATGGCCAGCAGCCGGCCCGGATATTCGGTGACGGGCCGCACCGGAAGCCCTTCGAAGACCTTGGGGAAGATCCGCTTCAGCACCTCGCGGTTTTCGAGCACATAGGAAACGCCGGAGGGGACGCGGAGGTTGTCCTCCAGCACGTAATACTCACCGTCGCGGTCGCGTACCAGGTCCGTGCCGGTGATGTGGCACCACACCCGCCAGGGCGGGTTCAGCCCTTCACACTGCTTGCGGTATGAGGCCGCCGAGGCCACCACCTCCCGCGGAATCACGCCGTCGCGGAGGATCTTCTGCCCGTGGTAAATATCGTCGATGAACTCGTTGAGCGCGTGGATGCGCTGTTTGAGCCCGCGCTCGATGCGGTCCCACTCTTCGGCCGCAATGATGCGCGGAATGAGGTCGAACGGGAAGATGCGTTCCGTTCCCGCCGAATCGCCGTAGACGTTGAACGTGATGCCAAGCTGCAGCAGGAGTCTTTCGGCCGCATGCTGGTAGCGCAGCAACTGCCCGTCCGAGAGGGATTCCACGGTCTCGAGCAGCAGGCGGGCGTGTGCCCGCGCCTCGCCCTCGCTGCCAAACATCTCGTCGTAATAGCCTTCCGTGCCGTATGATGAGAACCGCATCTCGCCATTGTCCATCCTGCCCCTCCCGGCCGTGAAGGGGAAGACGAAAGAATTGATGGCGCCGATTGGGATTTCTGATGCAGAGCGGCCGCGCCGGCCGTGCTCCAATAAAGCCATGAATATCCAACAGTTTCTGGAAGGCATGGCGGAGCGCGTCTCCGGCCGCGCCTCGGTGAAGATGGTCTACGGCGATCCCATCACCGCAGGCGACCGCACGGTCATTCCGGCGGCTGCGGTGCGCTATGCATTCGGGGGAGGCGGCGGCGCCCGGGGCGATTCGGAGACCCAAAATGGCGGAGGAGGAGGGAGGGTTTCGCTCTGCCCCTGCGGCGCGCTGGAAATCACGCCCGAAGGCTCGCGCTTTATCGAATTCGGCGACCAGAAGCGTACCGCCGCGGCCGTGGCCGTGGGATTCGTTCTGGGATTAGCGGTGGCGCTGCTGGTGCAAGGCGGGGGAGACGAATGACCAGAGGCCGCTGCTTGTAGGGCCGGCGCTTCCACGCCGCGATACAATCGGTTGCTTCGTGCAACCGGTCTCGCCTATCCGCGCCTGGACCATCGCGGCCCTCTTGTTCGCCGCGGGCTTCATCAACTACTTCGACCGCGCCATCGTCTCGATCGCCCTGCCGGTGATTGGCGCCGATCTTCACCTGGACGCCGCCGCCAAGGGTGTCCTGCTTTCCGCGTTCTTCTGGTCTTATGCCCTGATGCAATTGCCCACCGGCTGGGCGGCCGATCGCGCCAACTTGCGCTGGCTCTATGCCGTCGCGTTCGCCTGGTGGTCGCTGGCGTGCGGATTCACCGGTTTTGCGGCCGGCTTGGGTACGCTGCTGATCATGCGCGCCGCTCTGGGCATCGGCGAATCCATTTACGTGCCTGGCGGCATGAAAATCGTAAGCTTGCTTTTCGGCCCAAGCCAGCGCGGCCTGGCCTCCGGCATCATGAATTGCGGCACACGCGCCGGCCTCGCCATCGGCGCGCCGATCGTCGCCTTGGTCATCCGCCGCTACGGCTGGCACAGCACTTTCTTTCTACTCGGCTTCGGGGGTCTCGCGTGGCTGGTCCCGTGGCTGGCGCTATATCCGGCCGGCATCCGGCCCGATCGCAGCCACGCTTCGCCCAGCCTTCGACAGACCTGGCGCACGCTCGACCGCAACCTGTTCGGCATGTGCCTGGGCCACCTGGCTTACAGCTACTACTGGTACCTGCTGGTGACGTGGCTGCCCGATTACCTGGTGGAGTCGCGCCACATGACGCTCCAGCGCGCGGCCGCCTATACCGCTGTTCCGTTCCTGGTCTTCAGCGTCAGCGAGCCCATCGGCGGCTGGATTGCCGACCGCTTTGTCGCCCTCGGCTACAACGAGCGGCGCGTACGCAAAGCCGTCATCACGGCCGCGTTTCTTTCCAGCTTCATGCTCCTGGCCGCCGGCCGGATGTCGAGCGACAACGCCGCCGTGCTCGCCATTGGCGCCGCCGCGCTGGTCGGACTGGCCACGGGAAATATCTACGTGCTGCTGACGGCGGTCGCGCCGGAGAATGCAGTGGGCATGTGGATGGGCATCGTAAATTTTGCCGGCAACCTGGCCGGCGTGGCCGCGCCGCTCGCCACGGGCTTTCTCATCCAGCGAACCGGTTCCTACTATCCTGGCTTCGTGGTGGCTGTGATCGTCCTGAATCTCGGGCTGCCGGCGTATTGGTGGATTGTCGGCGAACGGAAAGCCGCGGCAGCGGCCGGCTAGGTTCGGCCAGTACCATTCGTTTTTTTGGGAAGGACCGCTCCCTTCGGTCGCGGCTCCGACTCGGAGGCACGCCACGATAGGAGCCGCGACCGAAGGGAGCGGTCCTCTCGAGTAACGAATCAAATCGCGCCGCTGCACTCACTCCAGCCGGATCGCCTTTTCCCCCAGCAATTCTTCCAGCGCGGGTGTCTCCGGGTACGGATGGCCTCGATATTTGCGGAAGCCCTCGCCGTATTCGACCCCCGCAAGCGCGCCACGCTCTCGCGCCCAGCGCTCCATCATGAGCAGATATTCGTCCACGCCGTGATGCGCGCGCAGCCACTCGCGCTGGCTGGCATGCTCCGCCAGCATCTTCCGTTTACGCGCGAAGCCCGCGGCTACATCCACCACGAAATCCGGCCGCACCACGCGCCAGTCGCGGTCGCGGCCGCCCAGCGGGTCCACGAAGTAAAGATGCGGAATCGCCCCCAGCGGAGGGCTGCCCGTGCGGTAATTGGGGATGGGCGCGCCGAAGCACGCATCCCGCACCAGTGCGCTGGCGGCTTCGTGATCGCACAGGTAATCCACCGGCGCGGGAGCCAGTACGATGTTTGGCCGCGCCTGCCGCAACGCCTCCACGACGCGCCGCCGGGAGGGGTCGTCCTGGAAGACAGCCAGGTCACGCATTTCCAGGCAAAAATACTTCGCGCCAATGTGCTCCGCCGCGCGCACCGCCTCGGCGCGCCGTACGGCCGCGATCTCTTCCGGCCCGAGTTCGTGCGACCCGCAATCACCCGGCGTAAACGTGGCGATGGTGAGATCGCACCCGGCATCCGCCAGCAGCGCCATCGTTCCGCCGGCCAGAAACTCCACGTCATCCGGATGCGCATGAATTGCGAGAACGCGAACCATATTCTCTATTGTGGGGCAGGCGGAGACCGTCGACGGAAGCTTTTGCCGATCCCTGATTTTCGACCCTGTCCTGTTACCATGAAAGCGTGCCGCACCCCTCCCTCGATGGCAATGTTCGCGCTCGGACTGTTCCCCGTCGCAGCAAAACCGTAACACGAGGGATCTCTCGATGAACCGCCTCTCCGGCCAGCAGAGCCCATATCTGCTCCAGCACGCGCATAATCCGGTCGACTGGTATCCCTGGGGCGAGGAGGCCTTTCAGAAGGCGCGCGACGAGAACAAGCCGATTTTTCTATCGATCGGCTACTCGACCTGCCACTGGTGCCACGTGATGGAGCGCGAATCGTTCGAGAACCAGCGCATCGCGGACCTGCTGAACCGCGACTACGTCTCGGTAAAGGTCGATCGCGAAGAGCGCCCGGACGTAGACCGTATCTACATGACGTTCGTGCAGGCTGCCACGGGCAGCGGCGGATGGCCGATGTCAGTGTGGCTCACGCCCGATCTCCGTCCCTTCTTCGGCGGTACGTATTTTCCACCGGAAAGCCGGTTCGGCCAGCCCGGCTTCGCCTCCATCCTCACGCAGATCGCGGACGCCTGGCGCCAGAGCCGCGATCAGATCGAAGATTCCGCCCGCGACGTGGTCGACCAGCTTCGGCAAGCCGCGGCAGTGGAGCCCGGCCGCGCGTCCGCGATCGACAGCGGCCTGTTGGACAGCGGTTACTTCGTGTTCCGCCGCACCTTCGATCCGCAACTCGGCGGTTTCGGTGGCGCGCCCAAATTCCCGCGCGCCTCGGTTTTCAACTTCCTGCTGCGCTATCATGCCCGCACGGGCAACCGGGAAGCGCTGGACATGGTCCTGCTGACCCTGCGCGAGATGGCCAAGGGCGGCATGCACGATCAGCTCGGCGGCGGCTTCCACCGCTACTCGGTGGACGAGCGCTGGTTCGTCCCGCATTTCGAAAAGATGCTTTACGACCAGGCGCAGCTCGCCATCACGTACCTGGAAGCCTTCCAGATCACGGGCGATGCGCAATACGCCGGGACCGCCCGACGCATCTTCGAATATGTTCTGCGCGACATGACTGCGCCCGAGGGCGGCTTCTATTCCGCCGAGGATGCCGATAGTGTCATCGATCCCGCCGAACCCAACGTCAAAGGAGAAGGCGCTTTCTACGTCTGGACCGCGGAGGAGGTCCGCCAGCTTGTGCCGCAGCCGGAAGCCGACTGGTTTTGCTACCGCTACGGCGTGGCCGAAGGCGGCAACGTGGCCAACGACCCGCATCAGGAGTTCGTCAACCACAACATTCTCTATCGCGCCGTCAGCGTAGCCGATACTGCTACCGAATTCCGCCAGATCGAGGAGGTGGTGGCGGAGGGACTGGAAAAGGCAGAACGTATCCTGCTGGAAGCGCGCAGCCACCGTCCGCGCCCGCACCTGGACGATAAGATCCTTACATCGTGGAACGGCCTCATGATTTCTGCCTTCGCCCTGGGAGGCGCGGTTCTGGGCGAGGAGCGCTACGCCGCCGCCGCCCGCCGCGCGGCGGAATTCATCCTGGCGCGCCTTTACGATCCGGCGGCCGGAATCCTTCTGCGCCGCTACCGCCGGGGCGATGCAGCCATTCCCGGCTTCCTAGACGACTACGCGCTGTTCGCGCAGGCGCTGCTCGACCTCTACGAAACGCAATTCGAGTTCCTGCATCTCGCCTGCGCCGTGCGTCTTACCGAAAACCTGCGGAAGCGGTTTGAGGACCCGGAGAAAGGCGGCTTCTTCAGCACCGCCGCGGACGATGCCGCCCTGGTGATGCGGATCAAGGACGATTACGACGGCGCCGAACCTTCCGGCAATTCCGTCGCGCTCGGCAACCTTCTGCGGCTGGCCCAGTTCACCAATCGCCAGGACTTCCGTGAATCCGCCGAACGCCTGCTGGCGGCCTTCGCGCCTCGCCTGAGTGCGGCGCCCGTTGCCCTTCCGCAAATGCTGGCCGCGGCGCAATTCTCCATGTCGGAGCCGCGCCAGATCGTGCTGGCGGGTCCCCGCGACCGCGAGGATACGCGGGCGCTGGTGCGAGCTTTGCATGCGCGCTTCCTTCCCAACCGCATCATTCTGCTGGCCGATTCGGAATCGCGGCCCCTTCTCGCGCAATGGATTCCGGAGATCGCATCCATGCACGAAATCAATGGCCGTGCCGCGGCGTACGTCTGCCGAAATTACGCCTGCGAACTCCCTGTCCACGACGTGGCGTCATTCGCCAAATTGCTACAATGATGGTTCAGCTCTCAGCCGATCCGCACGCTTCCTTGCGGCCCCCGCTCTCTCACCAGCGGAGCCGCTGTCCGCGGTATGTCATGCGCGGAGAGCGAGAGCTGAAAGCCGAGCACTGAATACCGAAAGCTAATTGGAGGAGCAAATGGAAAGACCAGGCGCAACCACACTGCGAGGCAACCCCATGACGTTGGTCGGGCCGGAGTTGAAGCCCGGCGATGACGCCCCCGATTTCAACTTGGTCGATACCGGCCTGAAAGCCGTCACTCTGAAAGACACCGGCAGCGGGGTCCGGATCGTCAGCGTGGTGCCTTCGCTCGATACCCCCGTCTGCGACGCGCAGACCAAGAAGTTCAACGAGGAAGCCGCCAACCTGAAGGGCGTGGATATTTTCACCGTCAGCATGGATCTGCCGTTCGCCCAGAAGCGCTGGTGCGGAGCGTTCGGCGTGGATAAGGTCAAAATGCTTTCCGATCACAAGGATGGCTCGTTCGGGTCGCACTACGGGACGCTCATCAAGGAACTGCGCATCGAAAGCCGCGCCATTTTCGTGATCGACGCCAGGAACAAGATCCGGCACGCCGAGTACGTTAAAGAAGTAGCCGACTTTCCCAACTACGAAGCCGCGCTGACCGCTGCGCGCACCGCCGCCGCGGCCGGCGCGTAGGTCCCGTACTACTCACCCCGGCGCCGCGGGACTACAGAGCAGGCGTGGAGAAACCTCCTGGAACTTCTTAGCGCCTTCTCTTTATCCTTAGCGGCTCCGCGTTGAGGTGTAGGCAGAGGTTTTTCTGAGTACCCCGTCCCAGCTCTCGGTTCCGCGCGTCGAGCATCCACTCACGCGCGCAGTGGATCACCCGCTGGTGCGCGGCGGTCTCACGCTCGTAGCCGGCACCCTGACCGGCAATGCCCTAGGCTTTGTCCGGGTCGCGCTTACCGCCTATTTCCTGGGCACTCACAGCCGCGCCGATTCCCTGGCCGTCGCCATGGGCCCGGTGGACACCCTCAATTCCATCCTTATCAACAGCATTGTCTTTGCTTTCGTCCCCATGCTGACGGGACGCCACGGCGCCGCGCGCGCCGGCCTCTTCCGCCGCCTGAGCCGCGACTATTTCTGGGTATCGGCCGCCCTCAGCGGAATCGTCGTCGCTTGCGCCCCGTGGCTGATGAGGGCGCTGGCTCCCGGCCTGGACGGCCAATACTTCGAAACCGCGGTGATGAACCTGCGTCTGCTCTCGCTCTCTTCGGTGGCGGCCGGCACGGGTGCGGTGCAATGCGCGCTGCTGTACACCGACCGCCGGTTCGCACCCACGGCTTTCTACCAGGCCGCGCTCAACCTCTTCACCAGCATTGCCGCACTGGCGTTGTGGAAATTCCTTGGCGTTTACGCCTTCGCGCTCGGCTATACCGTCGGCGCCTGGGTGCAACTGGGGATCGTCTGGTTGGCAGCGCGCTCCACCGGCGGGGCAAGGGGCTGGTTGGCACTCGGGAAGCGCCGGTTGGCCGCGGAGGCTCCAGGTACCATGGTGCCCAACTCGCCAGAACCGGCGGCTGCGGACGCCGAGCCCATCGGCTGGCGTGAAATTCTTGCGCGGCCGGCATTTTTTGCGATCTACGCCGCCGGCCTTGGTCTGAATGTTATCTTCACCCGTGCCTGGGCCACCCACGCCGGACCGGGCATGGCCGCCGCGCTCGATTACTGCTTGCGCGGGGTGGGGGTGCCCCTCGCCATTCTGGTCAATCCGATCTCCAATTCGCTCCTGCCGGAGATTGCGCGCCTGCGTAGCCACGGCCGCCTTCGCGATGCTCTCCGGCTCATCGATAAAACCATTCTGTTCACCGCTCTGATTTCGGTAGCGGGCTGCGTATTCGCGCTGGTATTCCGGGAGCCTGCCATCCGGCTGTTCTTCCAGCGCGGCCAGTTCACCGCCGCTTCCACGCGCATGGCGTCGGCTGTTTACCTGGGCCTGGCTCCGAGCCTGATCGGCTGGAGCCTCATCGAAATCGCTTCGCGCTCTCTGTTCGCGGTGGACCGGCCCTGGCCACCCGTGATCGCGGTGGCGATTCCCGTGATTTTTAATGTAGTGTTTACATTCTGGATGCGCTCCACCGACCCGCAATGGCTCGGCGGTGGCGCATCGCTCGGCCTGCTCCTGGGGTTCGTGGTGCTGTTCACAATGCTGCACGCCGGACGCAAGCGCTGGGTCTGATCCGGCGCTACCCTGAAGCCATGCCACATCCCAGGACCGCCACCCGGTCGGCCGAAGACATCGCCATGCGGGAGCAACTCGTCGAATTGCTCGCCAGCGGCCACGCCCATGCAACGTTCGACCAGGCCGTGCGCGGATTTCCGGTCGACCGCGCCGGCATCCGCCCCAACGGCTCGCCTCATTCCGCCTGGGAACTGCTGGAGCACCTGCGCATCTCCCAGAATGACATCCTTCGTTTTACCCGCTCTTCCGAGTACGCGTCGCCCCCGTGGCCGGAAGGCTATTGGCCGGCCCATCCCGCGCCCGCGAAGCCCGGCGACTGGGCGGAATCCGTCCAGGCATTCCGCGACGACCGCGCCGATTTCGAATCGCTGCTGCGCGATCTGAACAACGACATGTGCCAACGCATCCCCTGGGGCGACGGCCAAACGCTCCTTCGGGAGGCCCTGGTGCTGGCCGACCACAACGCCTACCACATCGGCCAACTGGTCCTGGTCCGTAAACTTCTCGGCGCCTGGAAGGACTGAGCGCCTCGCTGACGATCGGCTTCCGTGGTTTTCAAGAGGCGCGCTCCGGGGTGCCGGCACACGCTGGCATCCGGAATGCCAGTGCCGTAACCGCGTGCCGGAACTGCTTACCAAACCGAACCCCACCGTCCGCCGACCTCGGCTCCGTCCGGCCGGTGCGGTCCGCTGGTCGGAGTGGGTCGTCCTCGCGTTCCTGCTCTACGCCGCCATACTCGCCTGGCGGCTGCCGGCTGCGCCGCCCGACAGTCGCCGCATCGAACTTCTCAATCCCGCCCTGATCGCGGCCTGCGTTCTTCTCATCTATCTGAATTCGGCGTGGCACTCCCTTGCGCTCAGCGTTGCCCGCGACTGGCTTCCGCTCGCGATGGTTCTGCTCGCCTACCGCGAAATGGGCTGGTTCGCGCTAAGGCATTCGCCGGCACTCGAATTGCGGTGGGTGGTCTGGGACCGCCTGATTCTGCGCGGCGGCGGCAAAGCCGCCATCGAATCGCTTGGCCCGCTGCTGCCCGGCGTGCTCGAAATCTCCTACTCCCTGGTTTACGCGCTGGCGCCGTTGGCGCTCACCATCCTCTATTTCTGCCGCGGGCGTGGACGTGCGGACCGCCTCCTCTTCGTCTTCTGTTTCGCTGTGCTGCTGTGCTACGCGCAGTTCCCCTTCTGGCCCTCCGAGCCGCCCCGCGCCGTTTTCTTCGGCCAGGATTTCCCGGCTTACGACACGGCTTTCCGCCGCTTCAACTGGTGGATGCTGGGCGCCTACGGCATCCACACCAGTGTCTTCCCAAGCGCCCACGTGGCGGGAGCTTTTGCCTCCGCCTTCGGCATGCGCCTCGCTCTGCCTTCGCGGCCGTGGGCCGGCCGGCTGCTCTTCTCGGTCGCGGTTCTCATTGCTATCGCGACCGTTTACGGCCGCTACCATTACGCAGCCGATGCGGCCGCCGGGCTGGCCGTTGCTCTGCTCGCCTTCTCCGCTGGCGTGGTGCGCGAGAAGCTTTTCGGGCGCGAAAGCGCGGTACAATGGCACGCGCGGACCCCGCGCCATGCCGGAACTCACCATCGTGGTGCCGACGCTCGAGGAGCGTGACAACCTGGCCCCGTTTCTCGCCGCGCTGGAATCCGTGCTCACCGGCATCGAGTACGAAGTGATTTTCGTTGATGACGATTCGCCGGACGGGACAGCCGATCTGGCACGCCGCATCGCTCAGGGCGACCACCGCGTCCGCATCCTCGAACGCCTCGGCCGCCGCGGCCTGAGCTCCGCGGTGCTCGAGGGCATGATGGCGAGCAGCGCGCCTTATCTGGCGGTCATGGATTCGGACCTCCAGCACGACGAAACCATCCTTCCCTCCATGCTGCGAAAGCTGCGCGAGGAACGCCTTGACCTGGTGGTTGCCACCCGGCTTTCCGGGGGAGGCAGCATGGGCGAGATGTCCGCCTGGCGACGCCGGCTGAGCGAGTGGGGCCGCTCGCTGAGCGCGGCCGTCTGCCGCACCCGCCTGTCCGACCCCATGAGCGGCTATTTCGTGGTGACGCGTGAATATGCCCAGGAAGCCGCCCGCCGGACGAGCGGCACCGGTTTCAAAGTGCTGCTCGACCTGGTTGTCTCCGCCCGCCACCCGCCGCGCTTCGCCGAAATCCCGTACCGTTTCCGCCCGCGCCGGCACGGTCAGAGCAAGCTCGATGTCGTGGTCGCGGTAGAGTATCTGGAGCTGCTGGCGGATAAGCTGGTGGGCGATTTCGTCCCTGCCAGCTACGTAGTATTCGGCTGCGCCGGAGCGGTCGGCGTGGTCGTACACCTGGCCATCGTGCGCTTGCTGCGGCGCGCGCCCGGTTTCACGCTCGACCAGGCCCAGTTCACCTCAAGCGCCATTGTCATCGGCGTGAATTTCCTCCTGAACAACCGCTGGACATTCCGTTCCGCCCGTTTGCGTGGCCAGCGCCTGGTGGCCGGATTGGCCCTTTTTTATGCCGCCTGCTCGGTGGGTCTGTTCCTGAATCTGCGCGTGCTCAACCACCTTGCCGGCCTCTCCGTGCCATGGTACGCAGCCGCAGTGGCGGGGCTTGCGGTGGGATCGGTCTGGAATTATTGGATGAGCGCGATGTTCGTCTGGCAGGTGCGGCGCCGCGCCTCCCGGTCGCCAATGGCGTCCACGCGCGCCCAGGCCAGCGAGCAGCGGTTGTAAGGGGGCCTAGTACTTTTCCAACCCTTTTCGTTCCGGTGCGGTTGGATTCATCAGTTTTTCACGCGGCTACGCTATCCTGGAAATTGGCTCGAATCTATCCTTTTCAACCCTTTCGATACACGGCAAAGGCCGGTTCTCTGGAATGCCTGGTCACCCAGCCGTACGACAAGATTTCTGCGCCCATGCAGGCCCGCTACCTGGCGGCCAGTCCGTATAACCTGGTGCGCATCATTTTGGGGGAACGCCGCGCCGGCGATTCGGGCAGCGATAATGTCTACACCCGCGCCGCCGGCCATCTGAATGACTGGATCGCCTCCGGCATTCTCGGGAGCGACGCGGAACCCGGCATCTTCCCTTACTTTCAGGAATTCACCGTGCCCGATACCGGCGAGAGGCTGGTGCGCAAAGGCTTTATCGCGCTCGGAGCGGTGGAGGATTATTCGACCGGCGTGGTCCATCGCCACGAACAAACCCTGGCCGGCCCAAAAAAAGACCGGCTGGAGCTGCTGCGCCACACTCACGCCCATTTCGGCCAGATTTTCATGCTGTACCCCGATCCCGCCGGCGCGGTGGATACCCTGCTCGATGAAGCCGCGCAAGCCGCGCCGCTGGCCGAGGTCGGCGACGAGTATGGCGCCGTTCATCGCATGTGGAAGATTGCGGGCGCCGAGCGCATCCGGGAGCTGATGGCGGACAAAAAGCTGCTCATTGCCGACGGCCACCACCGCTACGAAACCGCCCTGGCCTTCCGCAACGAAAACCCCCGCCTGGCGGGCGCCGACCGCGTGATGATGACCTTCGTCAACATGCACTCACCCGGCCTGCGCATCCTGGCAACCCATCGGCTGGTAAACGGCGTCGATGCCACCGGCTTCCTGGCGCGCGCCGCCACGGATTTCGAGATTTCCGAAATCCCTTCGCTGGAACCGCTGCAGCGAGCATGGCGTGAAGGCGGCACCGGCACGATCATCGGCGCCGCCATCGGCAGCCGCCTCTACCTGCTTCAAGAACGCGGTGCAGGCGGCGAACTGGACGTCCGCGTCCTGCACGAGCGCCTGCTCGCGAAAGCTCTTGGCATCACCGAGGAAGCCGTCCGCGACGAGCGCCACCTCCGCTATATCCGCGGGCTGGATGCCGCGGTGGATGAGGCGCGAAGCGGCGCAGCGCAAGTCGCGTTTTTGTTGAAGCCCACCTCCATCGGGCAGGTAGCGGAAACATCTTTCGGAGGCGGAGTCATGCCGCAAAAATCCACCGATTTCTATCCCAAGCTGCTCTCCGGCCTCACCATCTATCGACTGGGTTAGAGCCTTGCGCGGAGTGTTTCCCCCTTTTCTGCGCTCGGGTTCCACGAGATTCGCGCTTATCTATGTCCTTTGCCTGTGCGCGGCGCATCAACTCGCCGCGCAGGACACTACCTCCAGTTCCTCCAATTCTGCCCCTTCTTCTACTCCCGCCGCTCCGCCGGCGGATCAGGAGCGCTGGAATCTGTATTACCAGGCGACGTCTATCGGCCAGACTCACCCCAGCTTTTACTCGCCCTACCAGGGCCCCCTCAGCCTGCTTCCCCATGCAGAAGCCGAGGCCTCCCTCACCACGACCCTGTTTTTCGGCCTGCGGCTATTTCCGAATACGGAGCTTTATTTCGATCCCGAAATCGCCGGGGGCCGCGGCTTCAGCAACACCAACGGCGTGGCCAATTTTCCCAACGGGGAGATGCCGCGCGTAGAGACGGCCACGCCCAAACCTTACCTGGCGCGCCTCTATATCACGCAGGACATCGGCTTCGGCGACGACCGGGAACTGGTGGAAAGCGATGAAAATCAGCTCGCCGGCAGCCGGCCGATGATTCGCTACTCCATCACGATAGGCCGCTTCAGCCTGGAGGA
>DATJMP010000068.1:0-3571 GCA_035508655.1 Bryobacteraceae bacterium | reverse complement strand
TTCAGATTTCCCAACGTCTCCTCTCGCCGCGTGCGCCCTTCCGAATCCCGGTAGAGGTGCATTGTATTGGTCTGGTTGATGTGGCTCCCGTCCGAGAGCGTCTGCGTGGTGGACGTCACAACGTCAGCCGAGAACGGCGCGCCCGTCACGACGTGCCCGGGCCGGAACACCTCCGCGCCTAGAAATCCGCCCGGACCACCCGGACCACGTCCACGCAGTCCCGGGGGAGGCCCCGCCGGCTGCGCGTACAAACCCGCCACGGCCATCAGCATCAGCATGCCCATCAGCATCATTCGCTTCATCAGTCTCGTCCTCCTATTCCAGAATCCTCACCGCGTGCGCCAATCCGTCGGCGCCCAGGGCGATATCGGCCGTCACTTTCTCCGTCGCCGTTTCCTCGGTCAAGGGCAGCCCCAAAGCCACGATCGCCGACCGCGGCACTTCCACCCGCACCACGTCCACTTCTTCGTTCGGCGAAATGCTCTCGGCATTCGGCAGCAGGATAAATCCGCTGTCGTCGGCAGAAATCACTTCGGCATCTGCGCCGGGATCTGCCACGGCCAGTTGCATCATGCTCCGCGCCGGCTGACGCACCGGCACCGCGGGATGATCCCGTGTGAGGAATACGGTCAAAGCCGTCCCCGCCGCTGCCGCCGTGGCCCACGCGGCCACCGGAACCCACCATGCCCGCCGCGGTTCCGGCACTCGCGGAACGACTGGCGTTTGCCGTTCCCGGAAAGCCGCTACCAGACGCTCCTCCACCCGGCCGGGCGCCTCCACGCGCCGCAGATCCGCCGCCACAGCCTTCAGGCCGGCCGTCAATTGATCCATCTCCTCGCCGCTCATGTCGCACACCTCGCCGGTTTCATCGCCGCCGGCGGCCTTTGCCGCTCCTGATTCAACTTCGCGAACAACAACTCCCGCGCCCGATGCAGGCGCGACCTCACCGTCCCGATCGGGCATCGCAGGACCGCCGCCGCATCCGCATAGTCCAACTCTTCCAGGTCGCACAGCACCACCACCTCGCGGTACCGCCGCGGCAACGCCGTGACCGCCCGCTGCAGCGCCTCGATTCTCTCCCGGTGGGTCAGTTCGGCCAGAGGGTTTTCGCTCGCCGCCAGTTCCGGCAGCACTCCCTGCACCAGCTCGGATTCGAGCAACGCGTCGGATCGTCCTCGCTCCACGTGCCGAAGCACCAGCTTGCGAGCGATTCCGAAGAGGTAAGCCGAAATCGTACCCCGGGACGGATCGTACCCCGTATCCCGCATAATTGCCAGGAAAACATCCTGCGTGACGTCCTCGGCCGCCGTCTCCGAACCCGTCATGTGCAAGGCAAAACGAAAGATCGAGCCTTGTCTTTTTCGATATAGTGAAACGAAAGCCTGCTCGTCGCCACTATGGATGCGAAGGAACAGTTCTTGATCGGCTTCGGCTTCGGTCATCGTTCCCTCAGCTATAATTCGGCCGTGACGGGGAGAAGGTTCCATTATCAGGGAGAATAACAGCTTTTCAAACCTTGCCTGACCGGACGGTTTAAGCGCCATGGAGGATTTTTTGGTACCTTACGCGTTGAGGACTGGTCTTTCCGGGGACGGATCGCGAATGGCATCAGATGAAGATTCAGACCAGTTGGCGAAATTTCGGGCGAAGACGGCAGACCTGCAATCGGAGCTGACGTCGCTTCAGCAGAAACTGGCGGCCTCGGAGGAGCGCTTCCGCTTACTCGCCGACGCCGCGCCGATCATGATCTGGATGGCTGACGCGGAAGGCCTTTGTACCTTCTTCAATCGTGCCTGGCTGGAATTCCGCGGCCGCACGCTGGAGCAGGAGGTTGGGAATCAGTGGGTGGAAGGCGTGCACCCCGAAGACCGGACCCAGTGTCTGGAAACCTTCCTGAAGTGCCTCAGTACCCGCAAAATCTTCCGCCTGCAATTCCGGCTGCAGCGCGACCGTGGCAAGTACCGATGGGTGGAAGGTACCGGTACACCGCGCTACGAGGGTCTTGGCGAATTTGCCGGCTTTGTCGGTACCGCCGTCGATATCGACGACCGCAAAAACAACATTTTCAACCCCGATGAAGCCACCGTCCGCAAAGTGATGGCGCTCACGGAGCGCGAGCGCGAAGTCCTCATCCTGATCGCCGGGGGCAAGTCCACGAAGAGCGCGGCCGAAGAACTCGGGATCAGTTACAAGACCTGCGATTCCCATCGCAGCCGCATCCTGGAAAAACTCGGCATCCACAACACCGCCGGCATGGTCCGCCATGCAATCCGCTCCGGTTTGATCGAGCCATAAGTGTAGAGCGGACCACCGTTTTGCGAGTTCTGCCGGCACGTTTCCCTCGATTCCCTGCCCTCCGGGTGGCCAGCATACAACCGCTGCAGTGGTGGTTCGCGTTACGCTCTACTTGTGCCCCTTGACGTGCTCGTCGTCGGCGCCGGCGCCGCCGGCCTGACCGCGGCCCGCGCCCTGACCCGTGCCGGTCTCTCCGTGGCCATCCTCGAAGCGCGCCTCCGCCCCGGCGGCCGCATCCACACCCTCCACGATCCTCTCTCGCCCGTCCCCGTCGAACTG
Organism: Bryobacteraceae bacterium; assembly: GCA_035508655.1. Lineage (GTDB taxonomy): Bacteria > Acidobacteriota > Terriglobia > Bryobacterales > Bryobacteraceae > DATGMB01. The sequence goes on along the minus strand of DATJMP010000068.1, from coordinate 997 downwards.
GGTGCGGAGTTCGTGCACGGCCGCCACCCTCTCATCTGGCAAACCGTGGAATCCGGTCGTCTCCCGGCTCTGGAACTGACGGCCGATCATCTGCAGCTCGGCGACGGTCGCCCGCACCCCTTCGATTGGGAGGGAGTCGACGGGCTCCTCTCCGGAATGGCCGCCGCTCCCGATCAGTCCTTCCGCCAATACCTCGATGCCCTGAATCCACAGCCCCACCTCGCCCGGGCCGCCACCGCCTACATCGAAGGCTTCAACGCCGCTCGCGCCGAGTGGATTGGCACCCGATCCCTCGCCCTGGCGCAGCAAGCCGCGGATCGCATCGGAGGCGACCGGATCTCGCGCCTCGCAGGCGGCTACGACTCTCTCATCCAATATCTGTGGCAGGGCATCGACCATTCCCATTGCCGCGTCTATTTCGATACGGCCGTCGAAGTGGTGGAGTGGCGCCGCGGCCACGTCCGCATATTCGCCCGAAGCGGCGCCGGCGCCCGCACATTCGAAGCGCCACGGGCCATCATCACCGTGCCGCTCGGCGTCCTTCAGTCCGGCGCCATCCGATTTGACCCTGAGCCGGCCCCGCTCCGTGAAGCCTGCTCCTCCCTGGTGATGGGTCACGCCGCCCGCGTCGTGCTCCGCTTTTGCCGTCCGGTCTGGGAAGACAACCAATCGCTCTCTGGCGCCGGCTTCCTCCATTCCACCGAACGATGGATGCCTACCTGGTGGACCACTCACCCCACGCACGCTCCCATGATCACCGGTTGGACCGGCGGACCTGCCGCCGAACAGCCGCCCGCCGACCCGCACGACTGGATCTCCGGCGCGCTTGCCTCCCTCGCCCGTATCATCGGCCGCGCTCCAGAAGCTCTCGAGGCCGAGCTGGTCTCGTGGCACGCCCACAACTGGTCCGCCGATCCTTTCTCCCGTGGCGCTTACAGCTATGTCCGCCCCGGCGGATTGCCCGCCCAAGCCCGCTTCGGAGAGCCAATCGAAGGCA
>DATJMP010000067.1:0-8667 GCA_035508655.1 Bryobacteraceae bacterium | reverse complement strand
CCCCTACTTCGGCCTCGCCTCCGAAGCCATGCTTAAAACCAAGGAGATGGCCGCCACGCCAGCCGAGGTCTACCACTCCCAGGAGCTCCTCCACGGCCCCCGCTATGCCGTCGGCCCCTCCACGTTCGTCTCCGTTCTCCTCTCCGACGGCAACCGCGAACTGCAACTCGAGCTCCTGCCGAAATTGAAAGGCTACGGCGCGCAGGTGCTGGTGGTCTGCGAAGAGGCCGCGCCGGCCGTCCGCGAAAACGCCACCTGGGTCTACGAGCTCCGCTCCGGCCTCTCCGATTTCGGCCGCATGCTCCTCGTCATGCCCATCCTTCAGCTCTTCGCCTACTATCGCGCCCTGGCCCTCGGCAAAACGGTGGACTAGATCGATGACGCCTTTGCACGCAGCAGCCCGTAGCGCAAGCCTCCGGCTTGCCATGCCGGCGTCCTCGCCGGCATACCCGACCAGCGGAATGCCGGCACGAATGCCGGCCTGGCCGCCTGAAGGGCGGCTCTACGGAGCGCGCTTGGAGTCCTGACATGGATATCGCGGTCGTCGGCGATCTCAATGTCGATCTCGTCCTCACCGGCCTGGCCGAGCTCCCGGCTTATCGCGAGCTGCGCCAGTCCACCGGCATGCGCTTCGCCCTCGGAGGCTCGTCCGGCATTTTCGCCTGCAATGCCGCCCGGCTCGGCGCTTCGGTCGGCTTCGTCGGCAAGGTCGGCGACGACGAATTCGGAGCCTTCCTTCGCCGCTCCCTCGCCGACGCCGGCGTAGACGTGTCGCGCCTGAAGGTCGATCCCTCGGGCGCCACCGGCATCTGCGTCTCCATGTCGTTTCCCGAAGACTACGCCATGGTGAGCTATCCCGGCATCCGCCGGTCTTTCTGCCTCGCCGACGTCGATCTCGACTACGTCCGCTCGGCCCGCCACATGCATGTCTCCGGCTACTACCTCATGCCCGCCTTCCAGCCCGGCGCCGCCGAGCTTTTCCGCCGGGCCAAAGAAGCCGGCCTCACCACTTCCCTCGATCCCGACCACGATTCCTCCGGCTGCTGGGATGGCGGCATCCGCGACGTCCTTCCATCCGTCGATTTCTTCCTCCCCAACGACCACGAAGCCCGCCACATCCAGTGGGGTAGGCCTCCTGGCCTGCCCGACGCCGCCGGAGGCGGCGCGCTTCCCACTCCCCTTGCCCGCACCACCGTCATCAAGCTTGGCGCCGAAGGCGCTCTCGCCATCACGCGTGAAGGCACAGTCTCCGCTCCAGCCTTCCCCGTCACCCCCATCGATACCACCGGCGCGGGCGACAGCTTCGACGCCGGATTCCTCGATGCGTTCCTCCGCGGCGCGCCGCTCGAAGAGTGCCTCCGTCGCGGCAATGCCTGCGGCGCGCTCTCCACCCTCGCCCTCGGCGGCACCGAAGGCTTTCCCACGCCCGCCCAAGTTGAGGAATTCCTGAGGTCCCGATGAGCCCCGTCGATTACGCCATCATCATCATCTTCCTTGCCGGCGTCTTCTGGCTCGGCACCCGTTTCTACCGCTGGATCGGCACTCCCGACGATTTTTACGTCGCCGGCCGCCAGCTCACGCCCTTCATCCTCGCCGCCAGCATGACCACCGCCAATATCAGCCTCTTCAGCCTGATCGGCGTCAGCGGCACAGCGTACCAGAGCGGCATCTCCATCGTCTGGCTCACCTGGACCGGCAACATGGCGCTGGTCTTCAGCGGGCTCTTCGTCATTCCTGTTCTCCGCCGGCTGCGCATCCGCACCATCCCCGAATTCCTCGAAATGCGCTACAACGGCGCGGTCCGCATTCTGGTCGGCGTGCTCTGGGTCTTCCGCCTCGCCTTCTGGATCGCCGTCGTGCTGTATGCCGGCGTCACCGCCGCTCAACAGCTCACCGGCATCCCGTCCTTCACGCTCTGGATTCTTGTCTTCGCTCTCATCGTGGTGGCCTACACCACGCTCGGCGGCATGTGGTCGGTGGTGCTCACCAACAATCTCGGCTTCCTGCTCATGATGTCCGCCGTCCTCGCTATCCTGCCCCTCGCCATGCACGCCGCCGGATGGTGGCCGCACCTGGCCGCCAGCCTCCCGCACGGTTTCCTCAATTTCGTCCCGGCCACCGGCAAGTACAACTGGAAATTCGTCATCGCCCTGCTCGCTCTCGGCGTGCAATGGGCCACGCTCGATCAGGGCCTGCTGCAATCCGCCTTCTCCGCCCGGGATCCGCGCGTGGTCTCCAAAGGCATGGTGCTTTCCGCCGTCATGATCACGCCCTTCGCCTTCCTCTGGATCTCCCCCGGCCTCGCCGCCCACATCCTCTACCCCGGTCTGCCCAAACCCGAAATGGCCGTCCCTACCCTCATCGTTCACCTTCTCCCCGTCGGCGTTCTCGGCTTCGTCACCTGCGGCTTCATGGCGTCTCTGCTCTCCACCATCGGCTCCAATCTCGGCGCCGTCGCCACGCTGATGGCGAATGATGTCTACGGCCGCTTCCTCAACCGCCAGGCCACGCCGCGCCAACTGCTCATCGCCGTGCGCGTCGCCACCGTTCTCGCCGGCCTCCTCACCATCGCTCTCACCTACCTCGTTCCTCTCCTCGGCGGCGCCGTCGATGCGTATCTCACCGTGATCAGCATCATGGATATGCCGCTGTTCGTGATCGCGATCCCCTTCGGCCTGCTCTGGCGCCGCACCACCTGGCAGGGCGCGATGGCCGGTTACCTTTCCGGTTCCATTGCCGGCGCCATCCTGAAATTCGGCCTGGGGTGGGAAGTGGCACCGGTTACGATTTTGAGCGGCGCCGTGGCCGCGGTCGTCTGCCCGCTCGTCACCCTCGCCACGGCCAAAGGCGCGCCTGCCGCTCTGCCGAAACCAAAAGAAGAATTGCAGCCTTCGACACCCCGTCCGCCCGCCTACGCTGCCGGCGGATGGATGCTCGCCCTCGGCTTCGCCGTCTTCCTGGCCGGCGTCTTCCTCGGCAGCCGCGAAGGCACCCCCGCCTCCGCCGTCGCCATTGCCGGCATGGTCCTCTACCTCCTCGGCGGCCTGGTAATGGCCGGCTTCGCGTAAGCTGCGCCGCTCACACCATCCGTAGCGCAAGCCTCCGGCTTGCCATGCCGGCTTCCAAGCCGGCATTCCCTCAATTTCAGACGACAGCTCTCAGGCCGCGTGAGCGGCCCTCCCTCGCTCTCCATCTTCTCCGCACCCGAGCCGACAGCCGAAATCGATTTCGGACTTCCATACCCTCTATACCTGTTACAATCTCCTGCGGAGGTTGCCATGTCGCCAACCCTTTCCGCCCCGCTTGACGGGCTTGCCCCCAAGGCCCTCGCCGCGCTCGCCGCCTCCGAGCCCGAACGTTTCAATTACCGACCCGAAGGCGGTTCGTATCTCGACCTCCGTGGCCTGGCTCTCGACCCCCTCCCCGAAATCCACGAAAGCAATGCCGCCAGGCTCTGCCAGGTCGTCCGTGCCCTCGCCTTCAGCGCCGTCAATGCCGCCCAATCCGGCCATCCCGGCGGCTCCACTTCCAAGGCCGAAATGGTGATGGCCCTCCTGCTCGGCGGCGCCCTGCAGTTCGACGCCTGGAGTCCCAAGCACCCCGGCCGCAGCCGCGTGGTCTGGTCCGCCGGCCATTGCTCGCCGCTCTTCCATTCCCTCCTCGCCCTCATTTACGAAACCCTGCGTCGCACCGGCTTCACCCTGGAAGGTGAGGCCGCGCGCGCCGCCGTCTTCCCCGAGGATCTCACCCGCTTCCGCCGCTGGGGCGGACCCAGCGGCCACGTGGAATCCAACTACGCACTCGCCGACACCTCCACCGGATCTTCCGGCCACGGCTTCTCCGCCGGCCTCGGCTTCGCTCTGCTCCACCGCTCCTGCGGCCTGGACACGAAGGTCTTCGTCATAGCCGGCGACGCCGAAACCGAAGAGGGCATGAGCTACGAAGCCCGCAACCTGGCCGCCGCCCTCGGCGCCTCCAACCTGATCGTCGCCCTCGACTACAACCATTACGGCATCGACGGCCCCATCGAGGATGTCCTCTCCGTCCCCTATCTCAACCACTGGCTGCCCCTCGGCTGGAACGTCATCGAGGCCGATGGCCACAACCTGCGCGAGCTTGCCTATGCCTACCGCCTCGCCGCCTCCGGTTTCGGTCCCGGCCGCCCCACCGTTGTCATCTGCCACACGGTGAAGGGCATGGCGTACGGCCACCTGGAGCACACCGCGGATTCCCACGGCACTCCGCTCTCCCACGCCGATTCTGTCGAGGCCATCCGCCGCCTCGGCTTCCCCATCCCCGGCAAGCCCGGCGATCCCGCCTCCGACCTCCGCGTCATCGCGGACGCTCTCGTTCCCGCCGACGCCGAGTACCTCCACGGCCGCCTCCAATCCATCGCCGTCTCCATACCGCCCGAGCGCGAACTCGTCCAGCGCATGTCGGCCGCGCTCGCCGGCCGGCCGATGGCCGATTACACCAGCGTTCGCCGCCCTGAAACCCTGCCGCCCGAACTCGTTTTCAAAGAAGGCGACCTCGTTCCCACCCGCAAGGCCACGGAAGCCTGGTTCGCCTGGATGATGCAGCACTGCGGCTTCTTCTATCTCGGCGCCGGCGACCTCATGAAATCCATCCTCACCGGCAAGGCCGAAAACATCTACGGCGTCCTCAGCCGCTCCAACCCGCTCGGCCGTGGCTTCCGCTTCGGCATCGCCGAGCAGAACATGGCCATGCTCTCCTGCGCCATCTCGCAGGACATTCTCCCCGGCGGCTTCCGCCCCATGACCGCCTTCGCCACCTACGGCGTCTTCACCCCCATGATGGCCAACTCCGTCCGCATGACGCTCATCAACAACGCCGTCAATCCCGCCGCCCGCGCGTTCTTCCTCATGCTGGCCGCGCACGATGGCCCCGAAACCGGCGAGGATGGCCCCACGCATCACGGCCTGTTCTGGATGTCGCTCTTCACGGCCTATCCCGGCATCAAGGTCTACAAGCCGCTCGACGCCAATGAAGCCGTCGAGATGCTGTTCCATGCCGCTTCGCGCGGTGAGCCGGTCGTCTTTTCCGCCGTCCGTCCCGGCACACCCGTGCTCAAGCGCGGCGATGGCGTCCCGCCCGCGCGCGAAGCCATCAACGGCGCCTACGTCTTCAAGCCGTTCCGCGAAAACGGCAAGCGCAGGCTCGTGCTCGCCATCGCCGGCGGCCAGGTAATGGCCAACGTGCTCGAAATCCTGCCCGATCTCGAAGAACGCGCCGACGTCAAAATCATCGCCGTCACCTCACCGCAGCTCTTCGAAGAACTGCGCCGCACCGATCCGGCGAAGGCCGAAGCCATCCTCTCCGCCGGCGAGCGCCAGCACGTCATCGCCTTGCACAACGGCTGGCCCGGTTTCCTCTACCCGTTCCTCCTCCCCGCCAACCACCCATCCCGCGTCTTCGCCATGGACGATTTCTCCCGTTCCGGCAAGCCTGGCGAGATTTACCGCGAAGCCGGCTTCGACCCAGCCTCGCTCCGCGCCCGTATCCTCACCGCGCTGTAGCGGCGCGGACGATCACGGTTTACGGCACGCGGGCCGAACCACGCTTGGTGCGATCTCCGCCCCTGCCTTTTTCCGTTCCCGTGCTACACTCACAGTGCGCGGGAGGCGATCGTGCGCGGCTCAGGGTCTTCGGCTTTTTTCATTTCCGGCGTTTGCGGCCTCGCCGCCGCCGTTTTTTTCCTGCCTCGCGCGCCCGGCCAGACCACAGCCGCGGCAGCGGCCGCATCCAAGGCCAGTTTCCGCGCCGATTCCAACCTGGTTGTCATCCCGGTTTCCGTCACCGATGCCCAGAACCGCTTCGTCCTCGGCCTCGGCAAGCAGGATTTCCACCTGTTCGACGACGGCGTCGAGCAGCCTGTCTCGCACTTCTCCGGCGAGGACATTCCGCTTTCGATCGGCCTGGCTTTCGATATCAGCGGCAGCATGGATTACAAACTCAAGACCTCCGCCGAAGCCGCCCGCCTGTTCCTGAAGGCGCTGAATCCGGGCGACGAGGCATTCCTGGTGGAGTTCAACGACAAGGTCAACCTGTCGGTTCCCTTCACCGGGCGCACGGCAGACCTGCAGTCGGCGCTCGAGAACGTCCAGCCCGGCGGCATGACCGCCCTGCTGGATGCCGTCAAGTTCTCACTGAACGAAATGAAGAAGGCGAAGAACTCGCGCAAGGCGATCGTCGTGATTTCGGATGGCGGCGATAACAGCAGCACGTACAAGCCGGCGCAAATCGAGGAGCTGGTGCGCGCCGCGGACGTGGAAATCTACGCCATGGGCGTGTTCGATCCGCTGATCTCCCTGCTGACTCCGCCCGAGGAGGTTTCCGGGCCGAAGCTGCTCTCCGAAATCGCCACCCAGACCGGCGGCCGGGCCTTCGCGGCGGCGGGTGCGGGCGATCTTCCCAGCGTGGCGGCGCGCATCGCCATCGAATTGCGCAACCAGTACGTGCTCGGTTATTACCCCAAGAACCAGGCTCGGGATGGCAAGTATCACAACGTCGAGGTGAAGCTCACGCAGCCCCCCGGCATTCCCGAGCTCAAACCGCACTGGCGCCAGGGCTACTACGCGCCGCAGGATCAAAACTGACGGCTGCTACCGGCGGCCGCCGATATGCGGTACCGGCCGCGGCGCCACGGGGTGTGTCCCGGTAATCGGGTGCATGCCGATGGGACGGCCGATCGGCGAGCCAAGGGGATAGCTGCCGCCGATGCGTGTAGGCAGCGTCGGCAGATAGGTCGACGGATAGCGCGTGCCCCGCAATCCATTCAGACCGGTTAATCCGAGGCCAGGCAGGCCGAGCAGCATAGGCCGGTAGCTGTATCCGGGCAGATAAAAAGAGTAGAAGCCGAGCTGCGGAGTCATGGGCCCGTAAAGGGCTGAGGAGTAACCGTATCCGGCGAGGTTCGGATCGACCGAAGAGAGGCCGAGCATGGGGAAGTACGTGAAGCCGTCCGCCGGCATGGCTCCCCAGGCTGCGTCGGCATCGGTGCCGGTGCCCACATTCGCCGGGTCCTGGATGCCCGCCGCGATGGCGTTATCCGCGGCCACGGATTCTGCGCGACCCTTCGCCCATTGGTTCAGCGCATCCCCATTCTGGGCGTTTACCGGTTCCGGCACCAGCACGGCGGCAAGCGCCAGCTGCTCGCCCGGCTCCACCTTCACCGGTCCGCCGGATTCGGCCGAAACCTGCACCTGGCCCTCGCGCACCACCACCCGCGCCGGCTGGGAGTCCACCCGGTATTCACCCTTCTGCGCCTCCGTCACGGTCCAGGTTTTGTAGAGGAGCTTGACCGAGGTCCCCGCACACGGCTCGCCCGATTCCACCTGCGCCGAACCGGCCAGCAGTTCCACCCGCGTATCGGTCAGCGCGCTGGCCACCAGGCGGATGGCGCTGTTGTCGCCGACGCGCAGAAAAACCCCGGGGGTGAGCAGGACCTCCGCCCGGCCGTCGGCCGTCCGCAGTTCCGCGCCCTCCGGAATGGTGGCGAATTTGCCAAGCCGGGCTTCCAAGGGCTGGCCGCCGACGGTGACCGCTCCCTCGAAGAAGTTCACAACGCCCGACCGCGTCGAAATGACTGCCTGTCCGTGGGCAGGTACACCCAAACCGCAGACCAACGCCAGCGTCAAGAAGAATCCGTATGGGGCACGAGACATAGTCAGCCCCTCCTTCCCGCAGTATCGGCTTTGCTGCCCCCCGCGTCAAGCGGTTCGGGTGCGGGCGCAGGCGGAGCCGGGAGCTGTCTGCTTTTAGCCGTTGGGCTCTCCCGGCGCGCCACCGTTAAGACGAGTACATTCTGTGGGGATCCTCGAAGCTGCGGAAGCGGTATGCTAACCTTTTCACGGCTAAAAAGCCGAGGGCCCCATGCAACGCCGTTCCTTCCTTCAAACCCTGGCTGCCGGAGCGATGGCAGGCCGTGTTCCGGCGGCGGCGCCGCCCCGCTGGAACATTCTGTTCGTTCTGATGGACGATCTCGGTTGGCACGACCTCGGCCCCTACGGCAACTCCGTCATCGATACCCCCAATCTCAATACCTTTGCCCGGGAGAGCGTGCGGTTCACCAACGCCTACGCCGCCTGCCCGGTGTGTTCGCCCACACGCGCCAGCATCATGACCGGCCAATACCCGGCTCGGCTGCACCTCACCGACTGGATTCCGGGCCGCAAACAGTGGCCGTACGCGAAGCTCCTCACGCCCCAGTTCGAGCAATTCCTCCCGGTGAGCAGCCGGACGATTGCGGAAGCGCTGGCGCTGCACGGCTACCGGACGGCAGCCATCGGGAAATGGCACCTGGGCGGACCGGGCCACCTGCCGACGGATCGCGGCTTCGCCGTGAATATCGCCGGCTCGGCGGCGGGCAGCCCGCCGTCGTATTTCGGCCCGCTGCAGCTTCCGGGGCTGCGCCTCGAGCCGGGCGAATTCCTCACCCAGCGGCTGACGTACGAAGGCGCGCGCTTCATCGCCGCCGAGCCCGCCACGCCCTTCTTCCTCTACCAGGCGCACTTCACCGTTCACATTCCGCTGCAGGCGCGCGAGGCCGTGATCGCCAAGTACCGCCGGCGCAAAACCGGCGACATCAACCCGATCTACTGTGCCATGGTAGAGAGCGCCGACGATTCGATGGGGCAACTGATGCAG
>DATJMP010000066.1:0-25907 GCA_035508655.1 Bryobacteraceae bacterium | reverse complement strand
AGGCGCTCGTTGGAGAAGTTTGCGGCCACCTGCTCGCGGAGCGTCTGAATCCGAACGACCGGCAGATTGGGATCGACGGAAGCGATGGCGCGGCGGACGGCATCGGCATCGAAGCGGCCGCCAGGCGCGGTGACGATCACGATGTCGTGATCGTCACCGCTCCCGGCGCCCGCTTCGATGCCGATGCCGTCCGCCGCGCCATCGCCTCTGTCGATCCCAATCTGCCGGTGAGCGAGATTCAGACGCTCCGCGAGCAGGTGGCCGCCAACTTCTCCAACCAGCGTCTCCTCGCGCAGCTTACCTCTTTATTCGGAATCCTCGCGCTGGCGCTCGCCTCCATCGGCCTCTACGGCGTGACCGCCTTCACCACCGCCAGCCGCACCGCCGAGATCGGCATCCGTCTCGCTCTCGGTGCACGCCGCGCCAGCGTTCTCGGCCTGATCCTTCGCGGCGCGCTGTCGCTGGTCGGCCTCGGCCTCGTCGCCGGTTTCGGACTGAGCCTCGCCGCCGCTCGCCTGCTCGGCAGCCAATTCTCCGGCGTGAATCCATCCGATCCCGCCGTGCTCGCCGTCGCCGTTCTGGCGCTCGGCTCCGCGGGCTTCGCTGCCGCGTTCATACCTGCGCTCCGCGCCAGTTCCATCGCGCCCATCGAAGCCTTGCGCTCCGAGTAGACACAATTCACCACAAAGACACGGAGAACGCAATCGGAGCCGCGACCTCCATGGTAGGTTTCCCCAGCCTCGTGGCACCGCTCCGTCGAAAGTCATGCCGGACTGGTATCCGGCTGATCCGGAATGCCGGCACGGATGCCGGCATGGCCGGCCAGGAGGCCGACGCTACGGGGGCGCGACTTTCATCCACTCGGGCGGCCAGCACGGCCATGGTGACTCCCTGGCGGTCGCGGCTCCGATAGGGTTTTCTCGCTGTCTCCGTGTCTCTGTGGTGAAAAAAATCTTACTCGTACCGCAGCGCCACTACAGGATCCAGGCGCGCGGCTTTGTTCGCGGGCCACAGGCCGAAGAAAATCCCTACGCCCGCGGATACTACGATGCCCAGCACTGCCGCCCACAGCGGAACGGCCGCGGGAATCGACGGGAATACCAAGCGGCTCACCAGCGCGATCATCCATCCGAACACAATCCCCGCGATTCCACCCAGCATCGTCAGCACCGATGCCTCCAGCAGAAACTGCATCATGATGTCCGCCCGCCGCGCGCCGATCGCCTTACGGATCCCGATCTCGTAGGTCCGCTCCGTAACCGAGACCAGCATGATGTTCATCACGCCGATCCCGCCCACCAGCAGGCCGATCGAGCTCAGCACCGCCATCACCAGGAACGTCACCGCCGTGATCTGCCGGAAGTCCGAAACCATCTGCTCGGCCGTCGAGAGCGCGAAATTATCCGGCTTGCTGTACGGCACCCGCCGCGCCATGCGCAGCACGCTGCGGATTTCGTCGCTCGCCTGCGGCACCCTGCCCGGAAGCGCCGTCACCACAATCGCGTTCTCCCGCGCGTTCGGATACATCCTGTGCATCGTCCAATACGGCAGCAGTACGCGGTTGTCGGTGTCGCCAAAGAAGGAAGCCGCCGGCCGCAGCATGGTTCCGATCACCGTGAATTCGTGCCCGTCCACCGTAATCGGCTTTCCGATCGGATCCACGCCCGCGTACAGGCCTTTTTCGATGTCCTGCCCGATCACCGCCACCGGCACCTTGCGCCGGCTCTCCTCGTCCGTGAAGAACCGTCCCAGGTGCAGATCCACCTGCCCGCCGCGCGCGTAGGCCTCTTCCACTCCGATCAGATTCACGTCGTACATGTCCTCGCCGCGGTAATGCACGTTGATGGTCTGGGTATTCGGGAAGAGCATGGTGGAAACGTCCTGCACAGACGGGCACCGCTCGCGGATCTCCGCCGCGTTCTCGTATGTCAGATTCTTCCGTGTCCGCTCCTCCGCGGTCAGCGATCCCGAGCGCGGCCCCACCCGAAACTTGAACACGATGATCGAATCCGGTCCGAAGCTTCGCAGCACCGCCGCCACCGAAGAGTCGAAACCCGTCAGGATGGCCGCCACTCCGATAATCGTTCCCGTGCCGATAATCACTCCCAGTACGGTAAGGAACGACCTCATCTTATGGCTGCGAATGGTCTCGAACGCCAGCCTCACGCCGTTGCGAAACGCGAGCTTCAGCATCCTACCTCTCCACCCGCAGCGCTTCAATCGGGTCCAGCCGCGCCGCCCTCCGCGCCGGATAAATACCGAAGAACAGCCCCACCGTCGCCGAGAGCCCTACGCCGATCATTACCGACGAATACGGCAAGGCCATCGGGATCGAAAACAGGTTCCGCACCGCCACCGCCAGGCACCATGCCGTGGCCACTCCCACCAGCCCGCCGACCGCCGCCAGGGTCGCCGATTCCACCAGGTACTGGTTCAGAATGTCCCGCCGCCTCGCCCCCAGCGATTTCCGGATCCCGATTTCGTGCGTCCGCTCCGTCACCACCGCCAGCATGATGTTCATGATCACGATTCCGCCCACCACCATGAACACCGAAACGATTCCCACCGCCATCGCGCTGATCGTGGCCGTCAACCGCTGCCACAAACTCACGATCGTGTCCGACGCGAAAATGCTGAAGTTGTCGTCCTGCTGCGGCCGCAGGTGCCGGTACGATCGCATCAGCACCCGCGCTTCGTCCTCCGCCTCCATCAGGTGCTGCTGGTCGATTGCCTTCGCCACCATGGAAATTCCGCTCCGGCTCCCGTAGGTCTTGAAGTAGCTCTCGATCGGAATCATCACGAAGTTGTCCTGCGAGTTGCCAAACACGCTGCCCAACGTCTTCGCCACGCCCACCACTTCGTACTGGTTGCCTTCTACCGCGATGATCTTGCCGAGCGGGTCCTTGCCTTCGAAAAACTTCACGCGCACGTCGTTGCCGATAAACGCCACCGGCCGGTGCCGGCGCACTTCTTCGCCCGTGATGGCGCGTCCGCTGTCTACCTGCACGTTGTTGATCGCCGGAATATTATCCGTGATCCCGCGCAGGCTGACGTCTTCCATCGACACGCCCTTATAAGAGATGCGCGCGTTCCTCTGCACCATCATTCCCACGTCGCGCATCATCACGGCCTTCGCCTTCACGAAGTCGTACTCGTCCGGCCGGAGCTCCGGGTTCCGCTTCTGCATGGCGAAGAATTTCTTCGGATCCCACGGCCCGAACCAGGCCATCCGCACGACGCGGAAGCCGTCCGCTCCCATGTTGGAGACCTTGTCCGCGATGTACAGGTCCATCCCGTGAATCAGGGCCGTCACGGCGATCAGCGTGGTGGTCGCCAGAATGATGCCCAGCAGCGTCAGAAAACTGCGCAGCTTGTTCTTGCGCAACGAATCCAGCGCGATACGCGCGGCTTCCCAGAAGGAGGCGGAGGGCCGGAATGTCCGCGGTCGGGGCACGGTTCGGTCTCAGTAAGGAGACGCGGCAAACCGCTGGGTATAAACAACCATGTCTGCCGCCGCTCACTATGAAGACGCGGTCCTACCCCTCATTGTTCCCGGAAAAGCGGAGGATACTCCCGCCTTCCGGCCGCCATCCACACCATCCCGAAATCCACCTCCGATGGTTGCAGGGAGCGAAGATGTCCGGGCGCTTCCTATACAGCCCGAAAGAGCCGTCTCTCAGCCCCGCCATGCGCTCTCGATTTTGCCCTTCGCGTGCTATAAGGAAATCGTATGCGTATGAGAACTCTCACTCTCTTCGCCCTGTTGGCTCTTCCCGTTGCCGCACAGGCCCCTCCCCTGCCCCCGCCGCAGATGGATGGCCTGGTGCAGCGCATTGCGCTGTATCCCGATCCGCTCCTGGCGCAGGTAATGACCGCTTCCACTTTCTGGGACCAGATCCCGCAGGCCGCCTCCTGGGCGGATCAGCACAGTTACCTCACCGGCGACGCCCTATCGCGCGCCATTGACGAGGACCGCCTTCCCTGGGATCCCAGCGTCCTCGCCCTCCTGCCTTTTCCTTCCGTGCTCGACATGATGGCCCGTGATCCTGGCTGGACCCAGGCCCTCGGCAATGCCGTTCTCGTCCAGCGCCAGGACGTGATGGACGCAGTCCAGCGCCAGCGCCAGATCGCCATGAACTATGGCTATCTCCGCACCAACGGCTACTATCGCGTCGTCGGCGGCCCCTACATTCAAATCGTTCCTATCGACCCCGCTTTCGTCGTCGTGCCGACCTATAATCCCCTGGTCGTTTTCGCGGCCCCGCGTCCCGGCTTCGCCATCGGTGCCGCCATCGGCTTCGGCCCCCGGATCTCTATCGGCGCGTTCATCCCGTTCGGCTGGCGCAGTCCCCTGCTCGACTGGCGCGCGCATGCCATCGTGATCGATGGCCGTCCCTTCGCGCGCACGTGGAACAATCGTGCCCAGTATGTTCACCCTTATGCCGCTCCCGTCCGACGCTTCAATGGCCCGTACCACGAAACGCACGAGCACGGCCGCGAGCACGAGCACGAGCGGCGATGAATGATCGTTTTTTCCCGGTCAAAGACGCGCTCACGCCCCCGCCGCCTGCGCCAGGTTCTGAATGTCGCTCGCAATGGAGCCGATATCCCCCTCCGCGACAGACCGCACCAGCCCCACCGCGCTGTCCAAGATCGCCAGCCCCTTGGCGATATCGTTCAAGTCAACCAGGGCGTGCTGTGTCCGCTCGATGGCCTTCGTGAAGTCCTTCAGATACGGCTGCAATCGCTGCGCGATCGCCGCATACGCATCGGCCGTGAAGTTGAGGCCGCGCATTTGCAGCGCCTCCGCCTGCTCCCGCAGTTGCTGCCGCTGGGCGCCGCTCAGGTTAGCGAAATTCCGGGCGCGGAAATCGCGCGTCGAATTCGCCAGGTCGTAAAAGAGCTGCGCCAGTTGCGCCGCCTGGGTGGCCGGATCGACCGGCATGCTCGCGTCCGCCATTAGAACCCCTTCTGAATCCGGGAGATCATGCTGTTCAGTTGCGTCGTGTACGGGCTAAGCAGTCCCGTAACCTCCCTGGTCCGCAGGGTGCGGGCATGCGCCGCCAGATCGTCGTTGCCTTTCACGATCGTTGCCAGCGCGTCCTGGTATGCCGCCGCCGCTTGCAGTTTGGCGGCGAACGCCGCGCGGTCGCTCTGCCACCTGCCGTCCAGGTTCAGCAGCGTATCCGGTGTGGCGCTGCCATGCTCCAGCAGAAAATTCCGGTAGCGGTCGGCCATTGCCGCTCGTTCCTGCCGCAGTTGCGGCGCGTAAACCACTCCGACCGCCGTGCTTAAGCCCTTCAAGAGCGTATCCACACCGTCCCGCATCCTGACGATTTCCGCCGATAGCGCCTTTTGCTGGTAGCCGGAGGTTGCCGCCTGCACCAGGAAGCTGCCGATCGATCCCAGCGCCGCCTGCTCCGCATCGGACATCTCCGTTCCCTGGGCCGCGCCGCTCGCCGCGCTGCTGGCGCTGCTCTGCGCTCCGGTGGAAGAGAAGGAGGCCAGCGCGTTCAACGCCGCAAAGTAATCCGAGAGCTTCTGCGATTCGCTCTTCAAGATCGCCGCCTGCTTTCCAATGCGCCCGCAAACCTCCGTCTTTCGCTCCTCCGTGGGAAATGTGCCGATCTCGTTGCCCGCCTCCACGATGCGCTCGCACGACGCTTCCATGTCGTCGAACATGACGTCGCCGGTCTTCAGGGTCGTCACCGCCGAAGAGCAAAACTGCGCCACACTCCCCGGCGTGTCGCACGCCGGCGCGGCGGCGAGCGCCATGGCCACCACCGCCATGAGCGCGTTCGCCTGGCCCTTTCGAGTCAACGTCACGGCGCTCAGTATAACACCCAGTGTGTATTCGCACTAAGATCTGGGCGCCCGGCCCGGATGCGGCCGTGCCCCGAAACGCGCTAACCTGAAAGTCCGGCTTTACCCATGGCTCTCGGGGAATTCACCAAACAGATCGCGCAGCAGGCCATCCTTTCGGCCACTTCGAAGGAAGCGCCGCCGCCCGCGCCCGCGGCCCCGCCGTCCGAAAATCCGGCGGCCGTACTGCTCGGCCAGATCAGCGCCATGCAGAAGGCGCTCAAGGAAGACGAGGAGCTTGTCGTCAACTGCCAGAACATCCGCGTGGTGGAGATCTTCACTCCCTCCCGCACGATGGCCGTGGTCACCGGCCACGACTCCGAGCGCAACCTCACCCGGATCATCGGCGGGGTCGAATCGCTACAGTTCGCATGCCGCGTCGTTAAGGTGCATCCCGGCGTCAAGGCCGCGCGCATCAATCTCGTCACGCCCCGGTGACCGGCCGTTTGCTTTCGTTTCCACCCAGGTTCCAGGTCGTAATGACCTGCGTCTCCCGTTCGTAGCCGAGCGTGCTGATCGAAGCCGTGTCCAGCGCCAGCACCCGTCCCGACTCCGGTGAGAGCCCGGTCCAGCAGGCGGCCAGGATGCGCAGCACGTGCCCGTGCGCGAACAGTGCCACGTCCCCGTCTGCCGCCGCCGCCCGCGCAATCACCTCCCGTGCCCTCGCCGCTACCTGCGCGATCGTCTCCCCGTTCGGAACGCCGTCGCGCCAGAGTGACCATCCCGGCGCCCGCTCACGGATCTCTGCCGTCGTCCGCCCCTCGTAATCGCCGTAATCCCACTCCCGCAGGTTCGCGTCCACCTGCGCCTCCGCGCCGTATCCGGCCAGCCGGCAGGTCTCGCGCGCGCGTTGGAGCGGGCTGGTGAGGACCAGCACGAACCGCCGGCCGCCCAGCCGCCGCGCGATCTCCTCCGCCTTGGCTCGCCCTGTTTCGGTCAGAGGGAGGTCCGTCCGCCCCGTGTGCGCGCCCGAGAGGCTCCACGCCGTTTCACCGTGCCGGATCAGCCAAAGCTCGCTCATCTTTCAGATTGTAGTGGGCCGGGGCGATGCTCTTCTGTCCCCTCCCCACCCTCTGCGTGTGCGCCGCCGCCGCGCTCGCGTGCGCCTTCACACCACCATCTCGCCCATACGTGCACAAAGTCCTAACTCTCCAATCCGGCCACCTGTTGCAATAAGAACAGCGGGAGGCGCGCCCTGGGAAACGCGGCCAGCCCGGTTCCGAATCACTTCCGGCGCCGGCGGCCGATTCCGTGGCTTCCTCCGCAAGCCCGTTGCCTGACCGATCCGTTCAGGAGGTGGATCTTTGTTACTTGAGGAAATTCGCAAAGCCCCAGCCGTCCCCCGGCACCCCGTCCTGCCGCATCCCACGCGCCTGTCCACTACAGACGCCGCCGGGCTCGAGGACGAGTTGCGCGCCTCCATTCACGGCGAGGTCCGTTTCGACCCGGGCTATCGCGCCCTCTACGCCACCGACGGTTCGAACTACCGCCAGGTCCCCATCGGCGTTACCTGCCCTCGCAGCACGGCCGATGTCGAAGCCATCGTTGCGGCGTGCCGCCGTCACGGCGCACCCGTTCTCTCCCGCGGCGGGGGAACCAGCCTCGCCGGCCAATGCTGCAATGTTGCCGTGGTCATGGATTTCTCCAAGTACATGTTCCACGTCCTCGAGGTCGATCCCGCTCGCAAGCTTGGCCGGGTCCAGCCCGGCGCCGTCCTCGACTCCCTCCGCAATGCCGCCGAAGAATTCCATCTCACCTTCGGCCCGGATCCCGCCACCCACAACCACTGCACGCTTGGCGGCATGGTAGGCAACAACTCCTGCGGTATCCACGCCCAGATGGCCGGCCGGACCGCCGACAATATCGAAGAGCTCGAAATCCTCACGTATGACGGCTGCCGCATGCGCGTCGGCCGCACCTCCGAGGCCGAACTCGAATCCATCATCCGTCTGGGCGGTCGCCGCGGCCAGATCTACGCCGCCCTCAAAGACCTTCGCGACCGCTACGCCGAGCGAATCCGCGCGCGCTTCCCCCGCATTCCCCGCCGCGTTTCGGGCTACAACCTGGATGAGCTCCTGCCGGAAAACGGCTTTCACGTCGCGCGCGCTCTCGTCGGCACCGAAGGCACCTGCGTCACCGTCCTCGAAGTCATCGCCAATCTTGTCTACTCCCCACCCCAGCGCTCCCTCCTCGTGCTCGGCTATCCCGATATCTACACGGCCGGGGATCACATCCTGGAAGTCATCGCCGCCCGCCCCATCGGCTGTGAGGGCATCGACGACCGTCTCATCGGCTATTACAAAAAGAAGGGCACCGACCTTCAGGAGATCGCCATGCTACCCGAAGGCGGCGGCTGGCTGCTGGTGCAGTTTGGCGCCGATACCAAACAGGAAGCCGACGATCAGGCCCGCGCCCTCATGGACCGCCTGAAGGGCGATTCCAACCCGCCGTCCATGAAGCTCTACGACGACGATGCGCAGGAGCAGGCCATCTGGGAGGTCCGCGAATCCAGCCTGGGCGCCACCGCCTGGGTCCCCGGCGAGGCCTCCACGTGGCCCGGCTGGGAGGATTCCGCCGTCCCGCCCGAGCGCGTCGGCGAATATCTCCGCGACCTGCGCAAGCTCTACGACAAGCACGGCTACCACCCCTCCGTTTACGGCCACCTCGGCCAGGGCTGCATCCATTGCCGCGTTGATTTCGATCTCCAGTCGGCCGCCGGCCTCGCCAACTACCGGTCCTTTATGGATGACGCTACATCACTCGTCGTCCGCTACGGCGGTTCGCTCTCCGGCGAGCACGGCGACGGCCAGGCCCGCGCCCAGTTTCTACCCAAAATGTTCGGCCGCGACCTGGTCCAGGCCTTCCGCGAATTCAAGGCCATCTGGGACCCCGAGTGGAAAATGAATCCCGGCAAGGTGGTTGACGCCTACGGCATCACGGACAATCTCCGCCTCGGCACCACCTACAACCCGCCGGAGCTTCCGACTCACTTCCAGTACCTCAGTGAAGGCGGTTCCTTCTCCCACGCCACCCTCCGCTGCGTCGGCGTCGGCAAGTGCCGTCGCGAAGAGGGAGGCACCATGTGCCCGAGTTACATGGTGACGCGCGAGGAAATGCATTCCACGCGCGGCCGCGCGCGCCTCCTTTTTGAAATGCTCCAGGGCGATCCCATCCGCGAGGGCTGGCGCAGCCCCGCCGTCCACGAAGCGCTCGACCTTTGCCTCGCCTGCAAGGGCTGCAAAGGCGATTGCCCCGTCAATGTGGACATGGCCACTTACAAGGCCGAATTTCTTTCGCACTACTACCAGGGACGTCTGCGCCCCCGCCACGCCTATTCCATGGGCCTGATTTACTGGTGGGCCCGGCTTGCCTCCCACGCGCCCCGCCTGGTCAATTTCGTCGCCCACGCGCCCGCTCTCAGCCGGATCGTCAAGGCCGCGGGCGGCATCGCACCCGAACGCGAAATCCCGCGCTTCGCCGCCGAGCCCTTCACCGGCTGGTTTCGCCGGCACGAACCCCACAACCCCGGCGCTCCCCAAGTTCTCCTCTGGCCCGATACCTTCAATAACTATTTCCATCCGCAGGTGGCCCGCGCCGCTGTCGAGGTGTTGGAGCACGCCGGCTATGATGTCGTCCTTCCGCCCCGTCCGCTCTGCTGCGGCCGCCCGCTCTACGATTTCGGCATGCTCGATACCGCCAAAAGTCTCCTGCACCAGACCCTTTCGGTCCTCTCTCCGCAGATCGAGTCCGGCATGCACATGGTCGGCCTGGAGCCGAGCTGCCTCGCCGTCTTTCGTGACGAGATGGTCAACCTCCTGCCCAACAACCAGAACGCCCGCCGCCTTCACAGCCAGTGCTTCACCCTCAGCGAGTTTCTCGAAAAGCACAACCGGCAGGAGTTGATTCCGGAGTTGCATCGCAAGGCCGTCGTGCAGGGCCATTGTCACCACAAGGCCGTCATGACGATGAAGGCTGAAGAGCGGCTCTACCACAAGCTCGGCCTCGATTTCGAAGTCCTCGATTCCGGCTGTTGCGGCATGGCCGGAAGCTTCGGCTTCGAAAAGGACCACTATTCGATTTCCGTGGCCTGCGCCGACCGCAAGCTGCTGCCGGAGGTCCGCAAGGCGGAAAACAGCACGCTGGTGGTCGCCGATGGCTTCAGTTGCCGGGAGCAGATCTCGCAGTTGACCGGCCGCCGCGCCCGCCACACTGCCGAGGTGCTGCGCATGGCGATTCACGGCGGCGCCGAACCGCAACCCGCGGTCCCGCGCTCCCGGTTCGCCGTTCTGGCGGTTGCCGCCGGTTCGCTCGCCGGCCTGGCCGCCGGCTATCTGATCGGCCGCGCCGCGGTCCGTCCATTCAAAAGGGGAAAATCATGGCTCAAACCGTTTCCGATATCTTAGTGACCCGTCTCATCGAGTGGGGCGTCGATACCATCTTCGGCCTCCCCGGCGATGGCGTCGACGGCTTCTTCGAAGCCCTCCGGACCCATCAGGACAAGCTCAAATTCATCCAGGTGCGACACGAAGAATCCGCCGCTTTCGCCGCCTGCGGCTATGCCAAATTCACTGGCCGCCTCGGCGTCTGCTGCGCCACCTCCGGACCTGGAGGCGTCCACCTCCTCAACGGCCTCTACGACGCCAAGTGCGATCGCCAGCCGGTCCTCGCCATCACCGGCCACACCTTCCATGACATGATCGGCACCCACTACCAGCAGGACGTCGATCTCGACAAACTCTATATGGATGTGGCCGTCTACAACGAGCGCGTGATGGGCCCGGCTCACATTGTCAACGTTGTGGATGAGGCTGTCCGCACTGCCACCGCGTATCGCGGCGTGGCCCACATCACCATTCCCAAGGACATTCAGGAGTGGAAGCTCTCCGACGACAAACGCTCCGGCATGAACGTGAAGCGCCATAGCGCCGTCCTCGCCGCGCCCCGCTATCCCATTCCACCGCAGAGCGATTTCGAGCAGGCATCGCGCTTCGTCGCTCAGGGAAAGAAAATTGTCATGCTGGTTGGCCGCGGCGCTCTCGGCGCGCGCAAACAGGTGCTCGACCTGGCCGAAAAACTGAAAGCACCCGTCGTCAAGGCCCTGCTCGGCAAGGCCGTCATTCCCGATGATAACCCCTATTCGCTTGGCGGCATCGGATTGCTCGGCACCGCTCCTTCTCAGGATGCCATGCAGGAATGCGACACCCTCATCATGGCCGGCACGAGCTTCCCCTATATCGAATTTCTGCCCAAACCCGGCCAGGCCAAGATCATCCAGATCGATGTCGATCCCACCCGCATCGGCCTGCGCGCCGATGCCGATGTCGGCCTCGTCGGCGATTGCGCCGACGTCCTGGAACTCCTCGCCAAATTCGTTCCTGTCAAAGAGGACCGCAGCTTTCTCGAAAAATCGCAGCGCCGCATGAAGTCCTGGAACCAGCTCATGGAGGAGCGCGGCACGCGCGAGGAGAAGCCGATGAAGCCGCAGGTGGTTACCTACGCGTTGAACAAGCTCCTGGAAAACGATGCCATCGTGATCTCCGATAGCGGCACCATCGCCACCTGGGCTGCCCGCTACATCGAAATCCGCGGCGATATGCAGTTCTCGCTTTCCGGCATGCTTGCCAGCATGGCCAACGGCCTGCCCTACAGCATCGGCGCATCGGTGGCCCATCCCGGCCGCCAGGTCGTCGCGGTGGTTGGCGATGGCGGCCTTACCATGCTCATGGGCGATGTCGCCACGCTCGTCAAGTACAAGCTCCCGGTCAAAATTATCGTCATCAAGAACAACGAGCTCGGCCAGATCAAGTGGGAACAGATGGCGCTCGATGCCAATCCCCAGTTCGGCGTCGATCTCCAGCCCATCGATTTCGCCCTGCATGCCCGCGCCTGCGGCGCCGCCGGTTTCACCATCGAAGATCCCAAGGATACCGAGAGCATCCTTCGCCAGGCGCTCGCCCACCCCGGGCCGGCGGTCATCGAAGCCGTCGTGGATCCGAATGAGCCGCCCCTGCCCGGCAACATCAGCATGGAGCAGAGCGTCCATTTCGCCGAAGCCCTTCTCAAAGGCGAGAAGCAGCGCGGCGAAATTATAAAGACTCTCGTGGAAAATAAGGTCCGCGAAGTGATTTGATTCACGAAGAGGCAAAGGAGCCGGAAAACGTCGGCTTGCCGGCGTTCCGGCTCCGCTGTTTCAGATCTCAACGGGACGGCGCCGCTCCACCGGCAATGCCTGGAGGTGGGTGGCGCCGGCGCCCGCGGTGCTCTTCCCGCTGAAACCTAAAACCACCAGCCCCGCTACGATCATAGCGGTTCCGAAGCTCTTGCCGATCAGCACGCGACGCTGGAAATTTTCGCGCAGCCAGTGCGGACGCCATTTCGTCAGCAGGAATGCGCCCACGAATACGATCACGTAGCGCACTCCTGAAATCGAAGACACAACCGCCGGGCTGGCATGGGCGATGGCATAGAAAATCAGGAACGAAGCCACTCCCGAGATAAACCGGTTCACGAAATACCACAACCGGCTGCGGGGCGGCGCCTCTTCGGAGCGTGTGAAGATCTGCCGGCGCCACGGCGGGTAGAGCAGCATCGCCAGCGATCCCATGAACGTCCCCATAGTGAAGAACACGAATCCTGAAATGAACCCTGCCCCGTTGAACACTATCTTCTGCAGCACGTTCGTCATTCCGAACAGCACCGCGCCCCACAGCACGCTGGGCAGCACCTGCCGCCATTCCAGCTTCTCCGAGAGAAACATCACGAATCCGCCCGACACCATCAGCGCGAAGCCGATCAGGCTGGACCCCCCCAATGTATCCGCCAGCAGCGGGATCCCGATCAGTGCCGTGGCGAGCGGCGCGAACCCGCCCATCACCGCCAGCGTCTCCGACGCCTCGCCCATCTTCAGCGCGCGGTAGTAGAACCAGTTGGCCGCCAGTTCGAGCACGCCCGCGCAGAATCCCAGCGCCGCAATCTTCGCCGGCGGCATGTGGAATCCGAACAGCGCCAGGATCAGTCCGAACAGGCTGATGGCTCCCAGCCAGAAGACGTAGCTCGGCAGGTTTTTCGTCTCCGGTCGCGTGAGCAGCACCTTGTCCCAGAGGAGCGACATGCCCGTCAGCCCGTGCGCGATCACCGCCACCAGAATTCCGTTTGAAAAGAATCCGACAAACGAATGGATGAAAGACTGCATCGGGGCTTCTCGCTTGGGACGTGTCCGACTAATGGTGCTGCGGCCGCTGGTGCAAATACAGCATCTTCACCAACACCATGGCCGCCGCCGTTATCGGTGTCGCCAGCGCCAGGCCTAGAAATCCAAGCAGGAGCCCCATCAGCACCTGGGCCAGAATCGTCAGGCCGGGAGGCAGATATACCGCCCGCCGTTGTACCAGCGGCGTTAGCAGGTAACCTTCCGCCGTGTGGATTCCTACGAAGAACGCGACCACGGATAAAACGTGGCCCGGCCCCTGCAGCAGCGAAACCAGCGCCGTCACCGTTAGCGCGATCAGCGACCCGATATACGGTATGAAAACCATGAAGGCCGTGAACAGCCCCAGCGTAAATGCCAGGCGTATGCCCAGAAGCCGCAGTCCGATGATGGTCGCCCCACCCAGCACTGCCATCGGAATCAGTTGCCCCAGAAGCCACCACCGCAGCGTGTAGCCCACTTCGCCCAATACCTCACGCGCACGCGGCCGGCGCCGTTCCGAAAAAAGAGTCAGCAGCCCCCGCTCATACAGACCCGGATTGGCACCGACGTAAATCCCCACCACTGCGGTCACCGCCAGAGCCTCCGCCCCCTGGAATACCATGGAAACGATGGTGGTGATCTTCCCCGTGATGTTCGCAGAAGCCACCATGCCGGGGATGAAACTCAGCAGCGTCCTTCCCCACTGATCCTTCTCCAGTTCGGAGCGCAGCCGCTCGAATCCTTCCGGCAGATACCGAATCAGCTGGTCTACCTGCCGGGAAACGTGCGGAATCGAGATCCACACGGCCAGCCCCAGCAGCACCGCGATTGCCGTCGTCACAGTGGCGAATGCCCATCCCCGTCCCAGCGGCCACACCTCTGCCAGCTTCTGCGCCAGAAAATCCAGAAACACCGCCAGCAGGACTCCGGCGAAAGCAAGCAGAAACACGTCGGCGGTGTACCAGACGATCGCCGCCAACGCCACCAGCGCCAGCACGGTAACCGCCCGCCAGACGAACCCGCTCCGCTTGGACGTTAACGTCCATATGTCTTCACCGATCATTTTTGTGTCCAACACACTTGTGCAACCGGCATGCCAAGCGGCGCGCGTAGGGGAATGAACTGTTTCTTCGTCGTTTCCGGCCTCAATCTGGTCGGCGTCGCGTCCAATAAGCAGGAGTTCTCTATGCCTCAGTCGTCTGAGTCCGGAAACCTGCGCGGCCGGCCCGCCGCCCAGATTGTGGAGGACCTGGTCGAGCAGTCTCAGGAAGCCTTAGAGGCCGGTGCTCATGCAACCGCCGAATTACAGGATGCGCTGCGCGCCGGTGCTCAGGCGACCGCCGAGCTCAACGATATTCGCCGCCGCGCCGATGAAGCCCTTGACTGGCGGGTCCAGCTTCGCCGCCACCCGTGGCTTCCCATGGTTGCCGCTATCGGCACCAGTGTTCTCCTCTACGCCGCCTTCGCACGCCGCCGTTGAGTCCGTTTGCTCAGTATCCGTGCCCGCCCGATCCCGCCGTGATCTTGCCACGGAACATCCAGTAAACGAAGACGAAGTACCCGGCCGCCAGCGCCATCCCCAGGCTCCACCAGATCAGGCCAACGGTAAGTGCGTACATGCCCGAATGGGCGTTGTATACGGTGATGTTCAGCTTCGGATCGGTGGTGGAAACCAGCAGGTTCGGGTAAAGCGCTGCCGCCGCTCCCACCAGCATCAGGGCCAAATATGCGCACGACGCCAGAAACGCGCCGCGTTCGTCGCCCTTTCCGTCCAGGAGCCGCATTCCCCCCAGCGATGCCGCCACCAGCGCCGGAATCACGTACAGTACCGGCCAGGCCCGGTAGTTATCCAACAGGCTCCAGCGGATGGAGATCGTCGCCGCCAGGCTCACGACCGTCAGCGCTACCAGCGCCGGCCACAGCATCCGCGCCGCCCGCTGCGCCCGCCGGTTCAGCTCGCCCTCCGTCTTCAGCGCCGCGTAATACGCGCCGTGCAGCGCCAGCGCCACCGCTGCCACTACGCCTGCCAGCACCGTGTACCAGTCCAGCACGCCCGGCGCCGGGCCCACCTGCCAGTTCGTCCACAGCGGCAGGAAAAAGTACCCGTCGCTTCCCAGCGGCACGCCGCGGATCACGTTGCCGAGCGCGGCTCCGTAAAACACCGCCAGCAAAAAGCTGCCGATCCCGAATGCGCCGTTAAAAAGCCCTCGCCAGACCGGCGTTTCCAGGTGCATCCGCAGCTCGATCCCGATGCCCCGCAGAATCAGCAGCCACAGCACGATCATAAGCGGCAGGTAGAATCCGCTGAAACCCGACGCGTACAGCAGCGGGAAGGCGAAGTATAGCGTCCCTCCGCCAGCCAGCAGCCACACCTCGTTTCCATCCCACACCGGCCCGATCGTCCGCATCAAATCCCGACGCTCCTCCTCGGTTCGCGCCACGAAAAGGTGCAGCATCCCCACCCCGAGATCGAATCCGTCGAACACCACGTACGCCGCCAGCATCACCGCCACGAGCCAGAACCACGTCATTTCCATCGCGCCATCTCCTCTATGCCGTTGTCACCGGCGCTCCCGACCGCACCTCGCGGCCCGCTTCGTCCGCCGGCCCGCGGTCGATCGCCCGCCACATCAGGAAGAGAAACAGGATCGCCAGCAGAGCATACAGTCCCATGAATCCCAGCAGCGTAAATAATCCGTTGCCCGCGCTCACGTTTTTCGAATATCCTTCCGGCGTACGCATCAGCCCGTAAACCAGCCACGGCTGCCGTCCGGTTTCCGCGGTCAGCCATCCCGCCGTGTTGGCGATGTAGGGGAAGGGAAGCGAGCACAGCAGAATCCACAGCATCCAGCCGGTCCCGTACAGTTTTCCCCGCCACAGCAGAAACGCGCTCATCGCCATTACCGCCACAAAGACCGTGCCCAGACCCGCCATGATGTGGTAGGCGTAATACACCAGCGGGATGTTCGGCCAGTCCGCCTGCGGAAATGAGTTCAGTCCCTGCACCGTTGCCGTGGGCGTGCCGTAAATCAGGAAGCTGAGTACGCGGTTCGCAGCCAGCGGGTTGTCGATCCGCTGGTTCTCCACGTCCGGCTGCCCCAAAATGACGATCGGCGCGCCCTCCTCCGTGCGGAACAGCCCTTCCATCGCCGCCACCGTCGCCGGCTGGTGCGCCGCCATGTATTTGCCGTGGATATCGCCCGTCGGGAAGATCTGCGCCGCGCACGCGATCACTCCCACGATCACGGCCACCCGCAGAAATGCCCGCGCATCCGTTTCGAACTTCCGGTTGATCAGGTAATACGCCCCTACCGACGCAATCACAAACGTCCCTGTAATCACCGCTCCACACATGTTGTGCGCGTACTGGATCCATGCCCACGGGTTCAGCAGCAGTCCCCAGAAGCTTGTCACCAGGAAGCTGCCGTTCGCTCCCCGCGTGAATGCCACCGGGTGCTGCATCCACGCATCCGTCACGATGATGAAAAATCCGGAAAGCCACGACCCGACGAAGACCGCGAATCCGGCCCACCAGTGTCCCCACCGGCTCAACCGTCCTTCTCCATACAGAAACAGTCCCAGGAACGCCGACTCCAGAAAGAACGAAAACACTCCCTCCATGACCAGCGGCTGCCCGATCACGCCGCCCGTCAGCCGCGCAAACTGCGCCCAGTTCGTGCCGAACTGAAACTCCATCGGGATGCCCGTCACGACGCCGAAAACGAAGTTGATCCCGAACACGCGCGCCCAGAATCGCGCCGACCGCTGGTACACCGGGTCGTCAGTCTTCATGTAGAGCGATTTGAAAATCACGATCAGAGGCGCAAGCCCCATCGTGAGCTGCGGAAACAAGTAGTGGAACGTGACCGTGAACGCAAAGTGGATGCGATGCAAAATGAGTGCGTCGTCCATAAGTCTCTCTAATTCTTCGTTATAATCCGATTCGCCGTCCGGCGGCTGCCGCATTTGTGAGTGGCCTCCCCCATTTTCCGGCCTGCGCATCGCATCCTTCCGCCCCGCGCCCGCCGTTTGCCCATGCTACTTTCGGAATAGATATGGCTAAGTTCTTCCTCGGTCTTGCGGCCGGAGTGTTGCTGGTTTTCCTGGGTTTTATCCTCCTGGTTGCCCTCCTCGTTCACTCCCGCGCCAAAGCGCCGGAAGTCGCCTCCAATTCCGTTCTCGTCCTTCGCCTCTCCGACGACGTGCCCGAAAAGGCGCCCGTCGAGTTGCCCGATTTCCTCGGCGGTGTGCCCGCCGTCACCGTTTCCGACGTCTGGCAGAACCTCAAGAAGGCTGCTTCGGATGCCCGTGTCAGGGCCGTGGTCGTCGAACCGTCTGGTCTCACCGCCGGCTTCGCCAAGCTCGAAGAGGTCCGCGCCGATCTCGCTGGCTTCGCCGCCTCCGGCAAGCCCGTTTTCGCCTATCTCCGCAATCCCAACTCTCGCGATTATTACGTCTCGCTGGCTGCGCGCCGCATCTATCTCGCGCCCGAGGCGCCCCTCATGCTTCAGGGCCTGCGCGCCGAGCTTCTCTATTTCAAAGGCGCCCTGGACAAGCTCGGCGTCTCCGTCGAGGTCGAGCACGCCGGCAAATACAAAGATTTCGGCGATATGTTCACGCGCACCTCGATGAGCCCCGAGACTCGTGAGGTCACGACCAGCGTGGTGGATGGTGTCTACGGCCGCATTGTCGATCGCATCGCCGCCGCCCGCAAGAAATCGGCGGACGACGTGCGTGCCCTCATCGACACCGGCCCGTTCACCGCCAGCCAGGCCCTCCATGCCGGTCTTGTCGATTCGCTCTCGTTCGAAGACCAGATGTGGGGCGATCTCACCAAACTCACCGGCCAGCCCTCGCGCCTGCCGTTCGATAAGTACGTTCAGGCCACGGCCGACGATGCGGCCTCCAGTCCGCGCATTGCACTGGTGATCGGCGAAGGAGACATCATTCAGGGCTCGCCCCGCGACAATGGGACCGATGAAACCAGCCTCACCGCCTACGGCTTCAACAAGCTGCTCCGCCAGGTGGAAAACGATTCCACCATCAAGGCGGTCATCGTCCGCATTGATTCTCCCGGTGGTGAAGTCGGCGCCTCCGACGAAATCTGGCGCCGCATGAACCTGCTCAGCAAGAAGAAGCCACTGGTCATCTCCATGTCGGACGTCGCCGCTTCCGGCGGCTATTACATGGCCCTGACCGGCGATCCGATCGTTGCCTATCCCGATACCGAAACCGGCTCCATCGGGGTGGTCTTCGGCAAGCCTGTGATCCGCGGCCTGCTCGGCAAACTCGGCGTCAATCTGGACGGCGTCCAGCGCGGCACCAACGCCGATATCCAATCCCTCGATACGCCGCTCACCCCGCAGCAGCAGGCCAAGCTCCGCTACGGCATCGACGAGAGTTACCGCGAATTCGTCTCCAAAGTCGCGGCCGCCCGCCATCGCACCTATGCCGAGATCGAACCTGTTGCCGAGGGCCGCGTCTGGCTCGGCTCACAAGCGAAGGAGAACGGCCTCGTCGACGTCCTCGGCGGCCTCGATGCCGCAGTCGACACCGTCAAAAAGCGTGCCGGCATCCCTGCTTCCCAATCCGTATCCATCGTCACTTATCCACCACGCCGCGGCCTGCTCGAAATCCTTCTGCGCCGCTCGGCCGACCAGGACAACATCCTTTCCGAAAGGCTCAATCCGGTCTTCGGCCGCGTGCCTTTTCATGCGTGGCTCGATGGCGGTCTGTTGCGGATCACACCAAACTGGATCATTTTGCACTAACGGGTTTACACTGGAAGAAGGAACCCTGGTGCATTCGCACGGCCATAGCCACCCCCATGCCACCGGAAGCGTCCTCCGTTGGTCGCTGGCGGCTACTCTGGTCTTCGTCATCGTGGAGGTGACCGCCGGTCTCAAGGCCCATTCCCTGGCCTTGCTCTCCGATGCGGGCCACAATTTCACCGATTTCGGCGCGCTCATCCTTGCCTGGGTCGGATACCACCTTCAGTGCAAGCCTGCCGATGAATCCAAGACTTACGGCTACCACCGCGCCGGTGTCCTCTGCGCCTTCGGCAATTCCCTGACCCTGATCGCTCTCTCTACCTGGATTTTCTACGAGAGCGCCGTCCGTCTCGGCCATCCTCAACCCGTCAACGAAGACATCATGATCGCCGTGGCTGCGCTCGGCCTGGTCCTGAACGGCGGCATCATGCTCGCTCTCCGCCAGGCTCGCCGCCACGATATCAATATCCGCAGCGCCTTCATCCACATGCTCGGCGATGCCCTTGGCTCCATCGCCATCATCGGCGGCGCCATCGCCATGCGCTTCACCGGGCTGGTCTGGATCGATCCGGTTCTCTCCATCCTCATCGCCATCCTGATTGTCTGGAGCGCCTGGGGCATCATTCACGAATCGGTGAACATTCTGCTCGAAGGCCTGCCCCGCGGCATCCACCTCTGCGACGTCATCTCGTCCATGCGCGGCGTGCAAGGCGTGCTCGACGTCCACGATCTCCATATCTGGAGCCTCGGCTCCAGCACCCACGCACTCAGTTGCCACGTCCTCATTCAGGACGTACCCCCCTCTTCGAGCGATGCCATTCTCAAGCGTCTGAATTCGCTGCTCGAGGACCGTTTCCACATTTCTCACACCACCGTCCAGTTCGAGCACATCAGCTGCTCCATCTCCGAAAACGGCTGCGCCATCCCCGTCCATTCCCACGACGAAGAAGAACATCACCATCATCACTAGTAAACTGTCCCGGCGACTTCGCTACCGACAAACCGCTCCCTGACGGTCGCGGCTCTGCGTCGGGAATAAGCAGCGAACGGAGCCGCGACCGTCAGGGAGCGGTAACGAGATGACAGAGACGCCCTACTAGCCTTTTCCGCTTTTGCCTTCCTCCTTCATTTCGGAGTTGACATTCCGGGTGTGGCGTGTGTCAAGCTATCCGCATTCGTAAACGAACTTCGAAATCGAAAATTAACAATGACGCCGCGGCCGACCGCGACCTGTATTCCGGCCTGATCCGCCTCCACGTCCTGCACCACGCCGCGGAAGGCCCCGTCTTCGGCCTCGGCATGATAGAGGAGCTGGCGCGCCACGGTTACCGCATCAGCCCCGGCAGCCTGTATCCCCTGCTGCAGAGCCTGGAAAAGAAGGGCTACCTTCGTTCTACCGAGCAGCGCAACGGCAAGTCGCTGCGGCGTGTCTATCGCGCCACCGCACTTGGGCGGAAGGCGCTCGCGGCATCCAAAAGCAAGGTGCGGGAGCTGTTTCATGAACTCATCGAGGGTGATTCGCACGAATGATCAAGCGGACGAAGTGGATCCTTGGCATTCTCGCGGCCGCCGGTGCGGCCGCTCAAACGGCCCCGCCGGGACTGACCGTCGGCCAGGCGGTGGCGGCGGCCCTGCGCGTCTATCCTTCCATCCGCGTGAATGAGGAGCAGATGAACGCCGCCGCGGCGCGCATCCGTCTCGCCCAAACCGCCTACCTTCCGCACGTCGATACCCTGGTCCAGGTCAATCGCGCCACTCGCAACACCTTCTACGGCCTGTTGCTACCCCAGGGCGTCATTCCCGGCGTCGACGGCGTCCCGTCCAATAATTTCGGCACCGTCTGGGATAGTGGCGCCGGCATCCTGGTCACCTGGGAGCCCTTCGATTTCGGCCTCCGTGCAGCTAACGTCGCTGCTGCCTCCGCCGCCCGCCAGGAAGCTGAGGCCGGCCTACGCCGCACCCGCTTCGAAGTTGCCGTCGCCGCCGCTGATGCCTTCCTCACCGCACTGGCGGCCGAGGAGACGGCCAAGGCCGCCCGCGCCGCCGTGTCGAGTTGGGAAACGCTCGCCCGCACGATCCATGGCCTCGTCGCGGCTCAGTTGCGTCCCGGCGCCGATGAATCGCGCGTGCAGGCCGAACTGGCCGCCGCCCGCACCCAATTGGCCCAGGCCGAGCAGGCAATCGACGTCGCGCGCGCCGCTGTCGCCCAGTTCACTGGCCCTGAGCTCGCCGAGCTCCGCCTCGAAGGCGGACGCCTCGTCGATTCTCTCCCACCCGACCGTCCCGAGCTGCCCCTCCAAGTGGCCGCCAATCCCCTGGCCGTCGAGCAGAACGCCGTCATCGCCCGCGATCAGGCCGTGCTCCAGTCCATGGAGCGCATCTATCGGCCGCAGTTCTTCGTCGAGGGCGTCGCCGCCGCCCGCGGCACCGGCCTCGATACCAACGGCGCCCGCCTGGGCGCATTGAACGGCCTCGCGCCCACGACCCAAAACTACGGTCTCGGCCTCACCGTCACCTTCCCCGTCATGGATCGCTTCGCCGTGCGCGAGGAGCAGGCGGCCCAGGCTGCCACCATTCGCGCCGGCCAGGCTCAATATCGAACTGTTGCCACCGGCCTGAGCGCCCGCTTCCAGGCCGCCCTCGCCCGGCTGCGCGGCGCGCGCCGCGTCGCCGAAAATACCCCGGTCGAAGTCTCCTCCGCCCGGACCGCCCTCCAGCAGGCATCCGCGCGTTATCAGGCCGGCCTCGCTCCCATCGATGATGTCGCCCAGGCCGAGCGCCTGCTCGCGGCCGCCGAAATCGATAACGCACTTGCCCGGCTTAGCGTCTGGCGGGGCCTGCTCGATGTGGCCGCTGCCCGCGGTGACGTGTCGCCGTTCCTGGCCCAGGCGGGGTCATAGCCATGCGCCTCGTCCTGGCCGCGCTCAGCCGCCCCATCACGGTAGTCGTCGCCCTCGTTGCTATCGCCCTGTGCGCCGTTCTTGCCGTCGAGCGCATGCCCGCCGATATCTTTCCCCAGGTCGGCGACCCCGCCATTTACGTCGCCCAGCCCTACAGCGGCATGGATCCTGCGCAGATGGAAGGCTATCTCACGTATTACTACGAGTATCACTTCCTCTACATCACCGGCATCGACCACGTCGAAAGCAAGTCCATCCAGGGCGCAACCCTCATGAAGCTGGTATTTCACGAGGGCACCAATATGAGCCAGGCTATGTCGGAAACGGTCGGCTACGTCAACCGCGCCCGGTCTTTCATGCCGCCCGGCACCGTCCCGCCCTTCATCACCCGCTTCGATGCCGGCAGCGTCGCCGTCGGCCAGTTGATCTTCCGCAGCGACGCCCACAGCCAGGGCGAGCTCCAGGATTACGCCATCAACCGCGTCCGCCCGCTGTTTGCCACTCTCCCCGGCGTCTCCGCGCCCCCGCCCTTCGGCGGCAATCAGCGCACCATCGTCGTCACTCTCGATCCCGACAAGCTCCGCCAGTATCGCATTTCGCCCGAAGAAGCCATTGCAGCCGTCAGCAAGTCCACTCTCGTCATGCCCTCGGGCAATATGTGGACCGGCAAGGTCGAACGCATCGCCCGCACCAACGCTGCGCTCGGCGGCAATCTCGCCGACCTGCTCTCCACTCCCATCCGTCCCGTCTCCGGCGCCACGGTCTATCTGCGCGATATCGGCGCGATCGAAAACGGCACCGACATCGTCTCCGCTTACGCCCATGTCAACGGCAAGCGTACCGTATACATCCCCGTCACCAAGCGCGCGGACGCCTCCACTCTCGCCGTCATCCGCGCTGTCAAAGCCGCTCTTCCCCAATTCCGCAAGGCCCTCCCGGAAGATGTCGACGTCAGCCTCGAGTTCGATCAATCCCCTTATGTCACCAACTCCCTCCGCGGCCTTGTCACCGAAGGGCTGGTTGGCGCCGCGCTCACCGGCCTGATGGTGCTGATCTTCCTGCGTGACTGGCGCAGCGCTGTCATCGTCATTCTCAACATCCCTTTCGCCCTGCTCGCCGCCGTCGTCCTGCTCTGGGTCTCCGGCCAGACCATCAATATCATGACGCTCGGCGGCCTCGCCCTCGCCGTCGGCGTGCTGGTCGATGAAGCGACGGTCGAAATCGAAAACATCCACAGCCGGATGCGCCCCGGCATTTCGCGCGCTCGTGCCGTGGTCGAAGCCTGCAGCCGGACCGCCATGGCCCGCCTGCTTTCGATGCTCTGTATTCTCGCCGTCTTCGTCCCCTCGTTCTTTATGGTCGGAGTCAGCCGCCAGCTCTTCGTGCCGCTCGCCCTCGCGGTCGGCTTTTCGATGGTTGCCTCCTACCTCCTCTCCAGTACCCTCGTCCCGGTCTTCTCCACCTGGTTGATGCGCGAATCGGCCGGCCGCCGCGAGGGCCTGTTCGATTTCCTCCGCAGAATTTACACTCGTTACCTTTCCGGCGTGCTCCGCCTCCGCTGGCCGCTCGCCTTCGTCTATCTCGCTACCTCCTTCGCGCTCCTTTGGATTCTGCTCCCGCGCATCGGCGCCGAGCTGTTCCCGGATACCGGCGCTCCGCTCCTCCGTATCCGCCTGCGCGCCCCCGCCGGCACCCGCATCGAGGAAACCGAACGAATCGTCCTTCGCGCGCTCGACGTGATTCGCCGCACCGCCGGCCCCGAAAATGTTCTCCTCACCAGCGATTTCGAAGGTCTCATCCCTTCCAGCTACCCCGTCGACCTCATCCACCTCTTCACCAGCGGCCCGCAAGACGCCATCATCCAGGTGGCGCTCAAGCCCGATGCGCCGCGCGGGGAAGCGCTCCGCGAGAGCCTGCGCGCGGCCCTGGCGCGATCTCTGCCCGATTGCCGGGTCGGCTTCGAAGCCGGCGACATCGTCGCGCAAGTGATGGGCTTCGGCTCCCCCACCCCCGTCGAAGTCGACGTCCAGGCCGCCAGCCTCGCCGACGCCTACGCTTATGCCGGCAAGGTGCGTGCCCAGCTCGCCCGCCTCTCCTCGCTTCGCGACCTTCAGTTCCAGCAGGAAATGAACTTTCCCACTCTCGACATCAACATCGATCGCGATCGCGCCGGGCAGTTCGGTCTCACTATGGCCGACGTCGTCCGCTCCGTGGTCCCCGCTACATCCTCATCCCGCTTCACCGACCCTAATTACTGGCGCGATCCCAATTCCGGCAACGCCTTCCAGATTCAGGTCGAGCTGCCCCAGAACCGCATGCAAAGCGTCGACCAGGTGGCCGGCGTTCCGGTCATGGCCGATGGCAGTTCCAAACCGCTGCTCGACGATATCGCCGCCCTTCGTCCCGGCACCATGCCCGGTGAAATCGATCGCTACAACGGCCGCCGGGTAATCAGCCTCACGGCCAACCTCCACGGCGAGGCCCTTGGTGAAGCAATTCCCGCCATCCGTCGAGCCGTCGACTCCGCCGGCGTTCCGCCGCGCGGCGTCTCCGTTCAGTTCCGGGGCCAGATTCCGCCGCTGGAGCAGACCATCTCCGCTTTGCGCCTCGGCCTTGGTCTCGCCGTGCTCGCCATTTTTCTCCTCCTCGCCGCCAATTTCCAATCGCTCCGCCTCGCCCTGGCCATCATCCTGATGGTGCCGGCCGTGCTCTCCGGCGTTCTCCTGATGCTCGCTGCCACCGGCACCACCCTCAATATGCAATCTTTCATGGGCGCGATCATGGCCATCGGAATTGCCGTCGCCAACTCCATTCTTCTGGTGACGTTCGCCGAGCGCGCCCGCCGCGATGGCATGGAGCTCCTCGCCGCCGCCCGTGAGGGTGCTGCCGGCCGCCTGCGTGCCGTCCTCATGACCGCCGCAGCCATGATCTCCGGCATGGTGCCCCTGGCAGTCGGATTGGGCGAGGGAGGGGCTCAGGCCGCGCCCCTCGGCCGCGCCGTCATCGGCGGTCTTCTCGTTTCCACCTTCGCTACCCTCACCATCCTGCCCTCCATCTATGCGATCGTCCAGGGCCGCGCCCCGGCCGCATCGCCGTCTCTGAACCCCATGGATCCAGCCAGCCGATTCTATGATGCGACTTAATCTGTTTCTCGTATCCGCGCTCTTGCTCGCGCGCGCCCAGGCGTCCGATCTTGCGCCCGTCGTCTCGCGCCAGGCCGCGCGCACTGTCGATCTCCCCGCCGAAATTGCTCCCTATCTCGCCGTCTCGCTCCATGCGCGCGTTCCCGGCTACGTCGAGCGCGTCCTGGTCGACCGCGGCAGCGTTGTCCGCGAAGGTCAACTCCTCGTCGAGCTCTCCGCTCCGGAAATGCAGGCCCAGATCGCCGAGGCCCAATCCAAAGCCCAGGCGGCGGACGCCGCCCGTCTTGAGGCCGAAGCCCAGCTCGCCGCCGCCGAAAGCACGTTAGAGCGCACCGCGGAAGCCGCTAAAACTCCCGGCGCCGTGGCCGGCAACGATCTTGTTCTCGCCCAGAAGCAGGTCGATGCCGCGCGTGCCCTCGTCAATTCGCGCGCCAGGGCCGTCGCCGCCGCTCAGGATGCGGTCAAGGCGCTCGATGTCATAACTGCCTATCTGAAGATCTCGGCGCCCTTCGAGGGCATCGTCACGGAGCGCATGGTCCACCCCGGCGCGCTTGTAGGCCCCGGCTCGTCCGATGCCGCTTTGCTTGAAATCCAGCAGGTCTCGCGCCTCCGCGTCGTCGTTCCGGTGCCCGAGGAAGATGCCGCCGGCATCGTGCTCGGAGCCCGCGTCGAATTCACCGTGCCCGCCTTCCCGCGCCGCGTCTTTGCCGGCACCGTGGCGCGCGCCGCCCATGCGCTCGATCCCAAAACCCGCACCATGGCCGTCGAAATGGATGTTGAAAATCGCGACGGCGCGCTCGCGCCCGGCATGTACCCGTCTGTGAAATGGCCCGTCCGCAGTCCGCAGCCCGTGCTGTTCGTGCCCCGCTCCAGCGTCGTGACCACCACCGAGCGCACCTTCGTCATTCGCGACCACCAAGGCCAGGCCGAATGGGTCGATGTCAGGAAGGGCCCCGGTGAAGGCGATCTCGTGGAAGTGTTCGGGAATCTCAAGGCCGGCGACTCCGTCGTCGTCCGCGCCACCGATGAAATTCGCGACGGC